>JANSXJ010000020.1 GCA_024743015.1 Hyphomonas sp.
CCAGCTCCAGCATTGCGAAGTGGCCTTGCAGGTTCGCCTGGACGTAAGCGGACGGGTTTTCCAGTGAGTAGCGCACGCCGGCTTGAGCGGCGAGGTGAACGATGCGCGTTGGTCGGCGATCCCCGAGGGCGGCCTTCATATCCTCAAGCGAGGACACATCAATTTCGTGGAACTCGAACGATTTGTACGGGCTCAGCCATTCGAGGCGATCGCGTTTCAGCTTTGGGGTGTAATAGGCGTTGAGATTGTCAAACCCGATCACCTCTTCGCCACGCGAGAGAAGGGCTTGCGCGACATGCGCGCCGATAAAGCCTGCAGCACCGGTCAATAAGACGGTCATCGATTCCCTCGAAGCGAGAAATACCAAGTCTTCCCCGCTTAATTTTGATTTGCACTGATCATCCCGGGCGTGATCCGCCTCAAAACTGATCGATTGTTCGATCCTACTTGGTGAGAACCGATAACGGGTCAAGCAAATTTGCGGCCAGATTCGCAGCATGGTTCTCCTGAAGTGCCGCGGCCTCTTGGAATCTGGCCCGCTTTTCACTAGGAGCTGAGGCAATCGCGGCCGCGATCATGGAGGAGAATGCCTTTGAAGACCCTGATCGTCATTCCGTCTCGATATGCATCGACGCGCTTTCCGCAAAAGCCTTTGCACCTCATCGCGGGACGCTCCCTGCTCAGCCGGGTCGCCGCGATTGCGCGCATCTGTTCAGAACAGCATGAAGGCGTATCTTTTGTCATCGCCACGGATCATGAAACGATTGAGACGCACGCTAAAGAGATCGGCGCGCCGGTCGTGATGACAGATCCGGATTTGCCCTCGGGCACCGACCGCGCCCTCGCGGCCGCGAACGCCGTGGCACCTGAGGCTGAGTTCATCGTCAACTTGCAAGGCGATGCGCCGTTCACGCCACCAGGCTATATTTCGGCGATCATTGAAGCCGGAGCGGTCACGGCGCTGGATGCTGTGACCCCGATCGTCCAGATGTCCTGGAATGATCTCGATGAGGTCCGCGAACGCAAGAAAGAGACGCCGTTTTCTGGCACGTCCTGCATCGTAAATGCACAGGATGAGGCGCTTTGGTTTTCCAAGAACATCCTGCCAGCGATCCGCAAGGAGGACCAGCTTCGGGAGGCAAGTGCCCTGTCGCCCGTCTGGAGGCATATTGGCCTTTACGGGTATAAGCGAGCGGCCCTTGAGCGCTTCATCAGCCTGCCTGAGGGCCATTACGAGCAACTGGAAGGCCTGGAGCAGTTGCGGTTCCTGGAAAACGGAATGCGGATACAGGCTGTGAAAGTTCCGGCCTCTTCGAGCGCCATGTGGGGGATCGATACGCCGCAGGATGCCGCGCACGCCGAAACCCTGATCGCAGAGCATGGCGAGCCGCTGGCCGAGTTTGCCAGATGACCGACATTTACATCGTCCGCCATGGCAACACGTTTGACAAAGGCGATGTGATCACCCGCGTTGGTGCACGTACAGATTTGCCCCTTTCTCGCTCGGGCGAAGAGCAGGCCAACCGGCTTGCCGACCACTTTCTGGACCGCGTACCGCAGGGGTTTGGCGCGGCCTTCTGCAGTGCGCTGCTGCGAACGCGGCAGACAGCACAAACCATATTGAGCGCTCACGCACACGCGCCGGAGCTTCGTGTTCTCGATTTCCTTCGCGAGGTCGATTACGGTCCGGATGAGAATCAGCCGGAAGACAAAGTGATTGCCCGAATTGGCGAAGCGGCGCTGGAAGCGTGGGACCGCGATGCGGTTCCGCCGCCCGGGTGGGACATCTCGCCGGACGATATCATCGCAGACTGGGCAAACCTCCTGGACGCACTGTCTGGCCCGCAGCAATCACCGCCTGTGCTGATCGTGACGTCCAATGGCATTGCCCGATTTGTACTGGATGCGGTGACAAAAGTTCAGTGCCCGCTGGAGTCGATCAAACTTAAGACCGGCGCTTACGGTCTGATCCAAACCTCCAGGGACGGCGCCACCTTGCGCGCATGGAACGAGCGCCCGTGAGGGGCACCGGTCAAGTGATCAGCCGGACCCCGCATTCCTGACGAAAGTTGGCAGAACCGATATCCACTCCGCGGACCCCGGGCTTGACGCGGGATCTCTGTCTGAGGCTTGCGGATTCACTGGCACGAGGTCCCGGATCAAGTCCGGGACTGTCGGACCTGAAAGAGGCTCATTCTGGGCGACGTCGACGGACGAGGCAATCCGTCCCTGGGTACCTGCCTTCGTAGGTATCACCGGGGGGCTAATTCACGATCTTGTGGATCGCCTTGAGCTGGCTCAGCATGGGACGTGCGGCGTCCAGAGGCAGGCAGCTTGGGCCGTCGCACAAGGCCTTGTCTGGATCGGTGTGAAACTCCAGGAAGACGCCGTCCGCGCCCGCCGCGATTGCGGACTTGGCGATCGTGCCTACGCCCTCGCGGCGTCCACCGGTTGAGGCACCTGCTGTGCGCGGGTCGGCCCCCGGCAACTGCACAGCATGGGTCGCGTCAATCGTCACCGGGCACCCGAGCGCCTGCATCTGCTGAATGCCAAGCATGTCGACGACGAGATTGTTGTAGCCGAAGCTGCTGCCGCGTTCACACAAAATGACACGGTCCCCGGAGAGCACTTCACCAATCTTGGAGACGATGTTCCTGGTGTCCCACGGGGCCAGGAATTGCGCTTTCTTGACCTGGATGGCGCTGCCTGTTTCGCCTGCGGCTTTTGCCGTCGCGACCACGAGGTCGGTCTGGCGGCAAAGGAAGGCCGGGATCTGAACGATGTCGGCGACTTTTGCGACAGCGTCGGCTTGATACGGCTCGTGCAGGTCGGTGCAGATGCCAACGCTCAGTTCCTGCTTGATCTCGGCCAGCATAGGCAGGCCTTGTTCGAAGCCTGGCCCGCGATAGGAGGTGATCGACGACCGGTTGGCCTTGTCGAAACTGGCTTTGAAAATGTAGGGCAGACCAAGGTCTTCGCAGATCGATTTCAGCTCCTTGCCGACCGTGACGGCGAGTTCGACATCTTCGAGCACATTAAGCCCGGCGATCACGCAGAGCGGCTGACCTGTTCCGATTTTCCAATCCAGGGAGTCGATCGCAACAACACTCATTTCTGACCTCTGATCGCTGATAAGATGCGCAGCTCTTAGTCGCTCCGCGCCGGTTTGACCAGTGAGCGCCGACACGTCCGGCACGAAGATTGAAAGGGCGAATTGCAAATGCTGGCTGTACAAAGTGAAGCTGCGTGCTATAGGCCGGGGAAATCATATAAAGGATCGTTGATATGTCTCAGGACTTCGCTGTCGCTGACATCAGCCAGGCCGAGTTTGGCCGAATGGAAATTGAGATTGCCGAAACTGAAATGCCGGGCCTGATGGCGGCGCGTGAGGAATTCGGCGCAAGCCAGCCCCTCAAAGGTGCTCGCATTGCCGGATCGCTCCACATGACGATCCAGACGGCGGTCTTGATCCAGACCCTCGAAGCGCTTGGCGCAGAAGTGCGCTGGGCGAGCTGCAACATCTATTCAACGCAGGACCACGCTGCCGCGGCGATTGCAGATGCTGGCACCCCGGTCTTCGCCCATAAGGGTGAGACGCTGGCCGAGTACTGGCAGTTCGCAGATCGGATTTTCGAATGGCCGGACGGCAAGACCGTCAACCTGATCCTCGATGATGGCGGCGACGCGACCATGTATTTGATCCTGGGCGAGAAAGCCGAAGCGGATCCATCCGTTCTTGATAATCCTGGATCAGAAGAAGAAGAGGCTCTGTTCCGCCAGATCCGCAAGCGTATGACCGAGACCCCTGGCTGGTTCTCGCGCATCAAAGCTGGCATTCGCGGCGTTTCGGAAGAAACCACGACGGGCGTGAACCGGCTGTATCAGCTCGCCAGCAAGAATGAGCTGCCTTTCCCTGCGATCAACGTGAACGACTCTGTCACCAAGTCGAAGTTTGACAATAAGTATGGCTGTAAAGAGTCGCTCGTTGATGCGATCCGCCGCGGTACAGATGTTATGATGGCTGGCAAGACTGCCTTTGTCGCTGGCTATGGCGATGTCGGTAAAGGCTCGGCCGCGTCTCTGTCTGGATCAGGCGCGCGCGTCACCGTTTCAGAAGTCGACCCAATTTGCGCCCTGCAAGCTGCGATGGATGGATATGACGTCCAGACCATCGACACGATGGCACCGAAAGCTGACATCTTCGTCACCGCAACGGGCAACAAGGACATCCTGACAGTCGATCATATGCGCGCGATGAAGGATATGGCGATCGTTTGTAATATTGGTCACTTCGACAATGAAATTCAGGTCGAAGGCCTGCGCAATTTCAAGTGGACGAACATCAAGCCGCAAGTCGACATGATCACCTTCCCGGATGGCAAGCGGATTATCCTCTTGTCGGAAGGTCGTCTGGTGAATCTCGGCAATGCGACCGGTCACCCAAGCTTTGTGATGTCAGCCTCGTTCACCAACCAGACGCTGGCGCAGATCGCTCTGCACGAAAACAAGGGTGAGTATGGCAACGAAGTCTATACGCTGCCAAAGCACCTGGATGAGAAGGTCGCCCGCCTGCATCTCGACAAGCTCGGTGTTGAGCTGACCAGTCTGTCGAATGAGCAGGCCGATTATATCGGTGTGACGACCGAAGGTCCGTTCAAGCCAGAGCACTACCGCTACTAATTCCCGCTTCAGGAGACTGACCATGCCATTGCAGCATCACGAATTTACCTCCGAGAGCGTTTCTGAGGGACACCCGGATAAAGTTTCAGACCAGATTTCCGACGCCATTGTCGATCTGTTCTTGGCCAAGGACCCGACCGCGAAAGTTGCGGTGGAAACGCTGACCACGACCAATCGCGTCGTGCTGGCGGGCGAGGTCCGCACCAATAATGGTGCGGTCATCACCAAGGATGAGATGAACCAGGCGGCGCGTGACGTGGTCAAAGCCATTGGCTATGAGCAGGATGGCTTCCATTGGGAGAAGATGACCGTCGAGAACCATGTCCACGGTCAATCTGCTGAAATTGCTCAGGGCGTCGAAGCCGGACAGGGCCTGCACCAGGAAGAAGGCGCGGGCGACCAGGGCATCATGTTTGGCTATGCCACGGATGAAACGCCCGAGCTGATGCCGGCGACGCTGGTCTATTCGCATCAGATCCTGCGCAAGCTGGCCGAGCTTCGCCACAATGGCACTCATCCTGAACTGGAGCCGGACGCGAAAAGCCAGGTGACGCTGCAATATGACGGCTCCCGCCCTGTCGGCGTGAACGCAATCGTCGTCTCGCACCAACACACAGAAGCGGCCACTTTGGAGCAGTTGCGCGAAATCATTCGCCCGGTACTGCACGACGTGCTGCCGGAAGGCTGGTTCCCTGACGAAGACAAATTCTACGTCAATCCAACCGGTCGTTTCGTGATTGGTGGACCCGATGGCGATGCCGGACTGACCGGGCGCAAGATTATCGTCGATACTTTTGGCGGTGCCGCACCGCATGGTGGCGGCGCGTTTTCTGGCAAGGATCCCTCCAAGGTTGACCGCTCCGCGGCCTACGCAACGCGTTACCTCGCGAAGAACGTCGTGGCGGCAGGACTTGCCAAACGCTGCACGATCCAGATCAGCTACGCGATCGGGGTAGCGCAGCCGCTTTCGATCTATGTCGATACCGAGGGTACCGGCGCCGTGGGCGAAGATACAATCGCCCGCAAACTGCGCGAACTGGTCGACTTGTCCCCGCGCGGCATTCGCAATCACCTGAAGCTTGAAGCGCCGATCTACTCGCCGTCTGCGGCCTATGGGCACTTCGGCCGTACGCCAAGTGAAGACGGTGCGTTCAGCTGGGAGCGGACCGATCTGGTAAGCGAACTTTCCGGACTCCTGAAGTAAATATCTCTGACTGCTCGATCTTGCGGCAACTATGCTTGAATTTCCTCACTTCGTCTTTCGGGGAGTGAGGAAATTCCAAAATTACTGTTGTCGCCCGCGCAGCGATGTGCATACCTCCGCAGTTGAATGATTGGAGAGCGATCTTCACCAGAGGGAGTCATTCGTGCGTAAAGTAGAACCGTTTTTTTCTGTCTTGATCGTCAATTACAATGCCGGCGATTTATTGCAGGCAGCAATAAATTCTCTCAAAAATCAAACATTTAGGGATTTCGAAGTCGTCATCGTTGATAATGACAGCGAGGACCAGTCGGCGCAAAATCTGGATGTGGAAGGCTTGCCAGCGATTCGCGTCCTGCGCGAAAAACAGAATCACGGCTTTGCGCGGGGCAACAATCTTGCGGCGGATGCTGCAAATGGGAAATGGTTGGCGCTATTGAATCCGGATGCGGTCGCGGACGAAAACTGGTTGACCGAAATTCATGCAGCCACTGCGCGGCACGATTCTTGTCGTGTATTTGCCTGTAGCCAGATCAATATGGATGAGCCGGACCTTCTGGACGGCGCCGGAGATGCCTATTTTGCGTTCGGGATTCCGTGGCGAGGTGGATTCGAACACCCCATATCCGAACTTCCAAGCAAGGATAGTCAATGCTTTAGCCCCTGCGGAGCAAGCGCCGTATACGAGCGATCATTATTCCTGGAGATTGGCGGCTTTGACGAGCGGTTCTTCTGCTATTGTGAGGATGTGGATTTAGGAATGCGCTTGCAGCTAAGCGATGAGAAGTGTGTGTTTCTGCCCGGCGCGGTGATTCATCACAAAGGCAGCGCAACGAGCGGGCGGTACTCCTATTTCACCATGTATCATGGGTTTCGAAACAGGACGTGGGCGTATCTCAAGAACATGCCACTGTCTGTGTTGCTATTGACGTTACCCGGTCACTTGATTCTCATGCTTTACATCTATGCGCGTAATACTGGCCACGCGAATCTCAAGGGCATGAGAAAAGGAATGTGGCACGGGTTGAAAGACGGTTGGGCTTTGCGTTGGAAGAACGATTACAAAGTCAAACCTAGCGCAAAAGCAACGTGGAATCTTGTCCGGTCGATGGCTTGGAATCCGGCGCTTTTGTCCAATCGTGGCGTGCACGTCTGGGCGCTATAGGCGATCAGTTCAGATCCCAGACTTTCTTGTGAAAATTCCAGGCTGACGAGACGATCGTGTCCATGTCTGAATGTTCCGGTTCCCAGCCGAGGATGGACTTTGATTTGGACGTGTCGGCGTAAAGTGCGATTGCGTCGCCCGGTCGTCGGGGACTGATTTCGACCGGAACAGGCTTGCCAACTGCGCGCTCCACGGCATCCAGGACCTGCTTGACTGTGAAGCCATTTCCAGTCCCGAGATTGAGCTGCAGGCTCTCTCCGGTTTGGTCGATATGTTCCGCCGCCATGATGTGCGCAGAAACGAGGTCCGCGATGTGGATATAATCGCGAATACAGGTGCCATCCGGGGTCGGATAATCGTCGCCAAAGAGCTTCATGCCCTGGCCAATCCCCGCAGCCGCCTTCAGGGCGTTCGGGATCAGGTGCGTTTCAGGATCGTGCTCTTCTCCCACTTCGCCATCAAGGTCTGCGCCCGCGGCGTTGAAGTAGCGAAGCGCGGCGTAACGAAGGCCTTCCGCGCGCGAGAGGTCATCAAGAATCGTTTCGACCATCAGTTTCGAGCGGCCATAAACGCTGACGGGTCGTTTCGGCATGTCCTCGACCAGAGGCAGTTTCTCCGGATCGCCGTAAATGGCGCAGGTCGATGAGAAGATGAAGTTCTGCAGGCCAAGATCGATCATCGCGCGCAGCACATTCAGGGTCCCGGCAACATTGTTTTCGTAGAACAGGCCGGGGTCTTTCTCGCCCTGTCCAACCTCAATGTTTGCCGCAAAGTGCATCACCGCATCGGGTCTTACTTTTTCCAGCGCTGCCCGGATTTCGGGCTCATTTCGAATGTCACCTTCAATCAGCTCGCCCCACTTTACAGCGTGGCGATGACCGCTTGAGAAATTGTCGAAGGCGACCGGTTCGCGGCCGCTCATCTTGATGGCTTTGCAGGCATTGGAACCGATATAGCCGGCGCCGCCAATAACCAGAATCTTCTTGATCACGCTCAAGACCCCTTTCTTGAAACTGTGCCAGAACAGCGCTGGGCCGATCTCACATATGTTCTGCAATCAAGAGCCGGGCCAAACAAGACCTAGTCATCGCGCTCGGATTGATCGAGATGGCGTTTGTCCCGTTCGAGCTGAAGCTTGTCGCGCGCTTTTTCGGCTTTCGTGCGTCCAAACTTGATGCGGTTTTCCTCGGCGCGTTGCGCTTTTTCGGCGCGCGCCCTGGCTTTGCGAAACTTGTTGAGATTGATCGGTTCTGCCAATCCTAGTCCCCGCGATGGGCGTTGCGCCATTGCTCCATGGCCAGAGAGATGGCGAAGGTTTCGCGATATTTCGGGCTGGAGGCCGGACGCGGCGCTTTTGCTGATGTAAGCGCCATGATCTCGGCCAGCATATTGTGGGCAGCGCCTGCTTGACCGGCACCAATATAGGCGTGCAGTTCGACCAGCGCGCTGGATAGCGGGTCATTGGCGCGGATAACGAAATAGGGCTCGTCATCGGCGAGACGCGGCATGACATCAAATTCGGATGGATTGGCTTTCGAGCCGACGGGCGCTGTGGTCATAGCGTAGGCACTCTCTTGTTGATTCTTGTGAGACTCTACAGGGATTTGTTCGATTCGAAACTAGCTAGGCCCGATCATCTTCTCAGGCCGTACGATGGCGTCGAAGTCTTCCGCCGGGATACCGTCTGCGATGGCTTCTTCGCGCAAGGTCGTGCCGTTCTTGTGGGCCGTCTTGGCGATCTTAGCGGCGCGGTCATAGCCGTATTTTTCTTTCAGCGGCGTCACCAGCATGAGGGAGTTTTGCAGGCCCTTTTCGATATTCTCGAGGCGCGGCTCAATGCCGACGACGCAATTTTCGGTGAACGACACCGCGGCATCGGCCAGCAAGCGAATCGATTGCAGCAGGTTGTAGCTCATCATCGGATTGAAGACGTTGAGCTCGAAATGCCCCTGGCTACCGGCAAAGCCGATGGCGGCATTGTTGCCGTGAATGTGCGCGCAGACCTGGGTCATCGCTTCGCACTGGGTCGGGTTTACCTTCCCCGGCATGATGGATGAACCGGGCTCATTCTCTGGCAAGGCAAGCTCGCCGAGACCAGAGCGCGGCCCAGAGCCGAGGAAGCGGATATCATTGGCGATCTTGAAGCAGGACATGGCTGCCGTCGTGATTGCGCCATGTGAAAACACCATAGCGTCATGCGCAGACAGGGCTTCGAACTTGTTTGGTGCGGTGACGAAGTTGAGTCCCGTGATTTGAGCAATCTTCTCGGCGACGCGCTCGGCAAAACCAATTGGCGTCGAGAGCCCGGTGCCGACCGCAGTGCCGCCTTGGGCGAGCTCAAGCAGGCCGGGCAGGCTTTGCTCAATCCGTTGAATGCCCATCTCGATCATCTTGGTGTAGCCGGAAAATTCCTGGCCAAGTGTGACCGGCGTTGCGTCCTGGGTATGCGTTCGCCCGATCTTGATAATGTCGGTCCAGGCCTGTGCCTTGTCGTTCAGCGCATTGTGCAGTTGCTGCAAAGCCGGGAGCAGGCGATGCGTAATCTCTTCCGCGCAGGCAATATGCATCGCCGTTGGGAACGTGTCGTTCGAGCTCTGGCTCATATTGCAGTGGTCGTTTGGGTGCACTGGACTCTTTGAACCGACCTCGCCGCCCAGGATTTCAATCGCGCGATTTGCGATCACTTCATTGGCGTTCATGTTTGACTGGGTGCCAGAACCGGTTTGCCAGACGACCAGCGGGAAATGATCGTTCAGCTTTCCTTCGATCACTTCATTGGCAGCAGAGACAATCGCATCACCGAGCTTCGGGTCGAGCTTGCCCAGCGCCATATTGGTTTCGGCCGCGGCCCGTTTAACAACGCCAAGTGCCCGCACGATGGGAAGGGGCTGCTTTTCCCAGCCAATCTTGAAATTTCCCAGGGACCGCTGCGCCTGGGCGCCCCAATATTTGTCGCCTGGAACCTCTACCGGGCCCATTGTGTCGGATTCGATCCGCGGCGTTGCGCCGCTACCTTCAATCGTGCTCATGCCGCAGTCTCCATGCAGGCCAAATTTCGTGCCTGCGAGGTAGCACGCTGTTGCGAATGCGCAAGCGGGTGCGCTTGGTTCATACGGTCACAGGACGTTAGTTGGAGGCGCTTCCCGAGGCTTGAAGAGCGACAGGCGCCTCCTCCCAAACCTGCGTCTGGCAGATCGGCCCAATACAGCCTTTTACCTGCAAGCGACCATCGCCGAGGCGCTTCAGGCGTGACGCATAGGTCTTGTCATTTTCCGGGTCATAGATGGTGCCGCCGCGCCAATCTTTTTTCTTTTTGTCAAAGCCTTGCAGCATCAAAAGGCCCAGAACCGGATCGCCCGCTTTGGTGAGGGCGGTTTCCGGCGTATCGCCCGGCGCCATGGCGTTCGGATCGATCCAGGAGACGCGCCCGCACGGGCTGCCATCGCCGCAATCTTCAATGGTGACCGTGGAGGTCTTGGCCTGCGTCAGGAACGTCCCGTACACATTATGCCCATCCTCGGCCTGCGCCGTCGCACCCAACACTAGAACGCTCAGCGCCAATCCAGCTGTCCTGATCATCAGCCTCTCCCTTTGTACTCGTCTCCAATCACGGACTATGGCTGTATGTGGACAAATTTCCACCTTCACAGACATTAAACCTCGTTTACCTTCCCTGACATGATTCACATGGTGAAACTCTGCGTCGGCGCCGATGATGCGACCGACATTGAACATTGGCAGCAGCGCCTCATGCAGACTTCGCCACTGCCTTACCATCACACGCGCATGGTTCCGAAACGCGCCGGAGAATTAAGCGAAGGTGGGTCGATTTATTGGGTGACCAAAGGCATTATTCTGGTGCGTCAGCGCATTCTTGATGTGAAAGAGATTACCGATCGCGGCGGACGTAAAGCGTGTGAGCTTGTCTTTGATCCGGAACTGATCGCGGTGGAGCCGACACCGAAGCGCGCTTTCCAGGGCTGGCGTTATCTCAAACCTGATGACGCGCCCGCCGATCTCAAGCAAGGATCCGGTACGATTGAAATGCCCGCCAAACTGCGCGCTAAATTGCGGGATGCAATGGTCTGGTAGACGGCCTAGTTGAGGGCGTCCGACGTTGATCCATGATCACTGGGGCAGGTGCCCGAGGACTTTGCTGTCTGCACGCGGAGATTCGAAACTGGGCGCTGCGCCGCGATCGCGACGCGCTGCGCATCAGAGAACATGCTCGCGAGGCGGCTGAGGCTTTCGCGCTGTGCTTCGGCGCCATTTGGCAATTCCAGAACCATCAACTGGTCCTCCGATTCCGCGGCCATGTCCTGGAATATACAGCTCATTGTTTGGGAGCGGTCCGCCGTATCGACCCAGCGCGCCAATTCGGCGGACGTGCGCGCAAACCGATAGACATCGAGCGCATAGGTGCCGGAGATTTCCAGCGATTGTCCCTGATCTACGGTCAAGATCATCTCCGTCGTCTGAGCCGATAGACGGCTTGCCTCGAGGCCCCATTGGCGGGCGAGATCTGTGCTGGCCTGAGCGCCAAAAGGCAGAGCGGCGATAGCGGCGCAGGCAAAGAGAGGTTTCAACACGGGACGGCTCCTGATCGTTGCTGATCAGAAATGAGCAAGCTACGTGCCACACACGCTATTTTTTCATGAACGCGCTGATCCGGTCGTGCATGTCCGGCCCGACGCCTTCATTCTCCATGACTTCCCATTGCAGTCCGGAATCAAGCGGATCGGCGTCCGTTGCTTCCAGCAAGCGCTTATTGGCGGCGTGGGAAAAGGCTGAATTTGCAAGCACCTGCTTGGCAAACGCGCGCAGCTCGTCCTCGAAAGCCTCATCCTCAAAGACCGCTTCACACAGCCCCGTTGCGAGGGCGGCATCGGCGCGAACCGTTTCAGCTGTAAACATCAGTCGCTTTGCGGTCGCGATCCCGACCCGGCGCGGCAAACGCTGGCTCATGCCCCAGATTGGCGTGAGCGCCCATTTGGCATGGGTATCGGCGAACTTGGCCGACTTTGCTGCCAGGATGAAATCTGCGGCCAGCGCAACTTCCAGCGCGCCCGTATAGCAGTGCCCATGAACCGCCGCGATCACCGGCTTGGGGAGCTTTTCCAGCATGCGCAAGGTTTCAGAATGCCAGCCGGGAGACGGGACTTTCTCGCCTTCCGCGATGTCGCCGAGATCGTGCCCTGCCGAGAAACACTTACCCGCCCCGCGCAGGATAACGCAGCCAATCGCATCGTCTTTCTTCAGGTCGATCACATGCGCGCGCAATTCCTTGAACATGCCCACTGTCAGGGAATTCAGCTTCTCCGGTCGATTGAGAGTCAGCCATGAGAGCCCGTCTTCATCCTGCCGCGTCACCAGATCGCCCATAATTTCCTCCCGGTTCATATACGTTGGAGGCAGCATGCATGCCTCACCCAGGGTTCGCATAGACCCTATTCCATTTCTTGGCCTAGGCTTTCGCGAGGGCAGGCGCTTATGTAAAGATCGAACCTACCGCGCAAAGACCGAAGAAGGAGAGCGCCTCGTGGCTGATAGTGAATACACTCCCCCAAAAGTATGGACCTGGGACAAGGAAAGCGGCGGACGCTTTGCAAATATCAATCGGCCAATTGCCGGACCGACCCATGACAAGGAATTGTCTGTCGGCAAGCATCCGCTCCAGCTCTATTCCCTGGCGACGCCAAATGGGGTGAAGGTCACAATCATGTTGGAGGAGCTTCTGGCCGCAGGTCATACGGGCGCCGAATATGACGCCTGGTTGATCAACATCCAGGAAGGCAATCAGTTCGGCTCGGGCTATGTCGAGATCAATCCGAACTCAAAGATTCCAGTTCTCGCCGATCACTCCACTGACCCGGTCACACGTGTCTTCGAGAGCGGCTCGATCCTGGTCTATCTGTCCAACAAGTTCGATGGTGCCTTCCTGCCGCAAGACCATAAAGGCCGAACCGAAGCAATGAACTGGCTGTTCTGGCAAATGGGATCAGCCCCGTATCTCGGTGGCGGCTTCGGGCATTTCTACGCCTATGCACCGACCAAGATGGAGTATCCGATCAATCGTTTCGCTATGGAGGTGAAGCGCCAGATGGATGTGCTCGACCGGCATCTCGCCGACAATGAGTATATGGCTGGGACCGAATACTCGATCGCGGACATGGCGATCATGCCCTGGTATGGCTCCATGGCAAAAGGCATCCTCTACGAAGCGGCCGAGTTCCTGTCGGTTCACGAATACAAGAATGTCATCCGCTGGACCGATCAGTTGATGGCCCGCAAGCCGGTGCAACGGGGGCAAATGGTCAACCGCGTCTGGGGCGACCTCGAGCGCCAGCTGCCCGAACGCCACGATTCCAGCGACTTCGAAACCAAGACAATGGACAAGATACAGGCGGCGGCTGAGAGCTAAAGCCTAAAGCAAATCTCCACCCGCTGCGGCCGCCGTCGTTCCGTCTTTCTTGAAGGCGCGGATGACGTTCTTGCCGGTGATCCACTTGTGCACCTCGTCCGGTCCATCGACCAGACGCTGCGAGCGGATATGCGTGTACCAGGCCGCCAGCGGCGTGTCGGTCGAATAGCCAAGCGCGCCATGAAGCTGGATCGCGGTGTCGACGACTTTATGGACCATATTGGCCAGGAAGACTTTGGCGATGCCATTCTCCTGACGGATATCAAGTCCGTTCTCGGCCTTGTAAGCGATGTGCATCAGCATCAGGCGCGCGATATAGAGCTGGCTGGCGCACTCGGCCAGCATGAATTGGACGCCCTGTCGGTCTTCCAGGCCGGTGCCAAAGGTCGAGCGCTGCGTGACATGCGCAGTGGCGAGATCGAGCGCGCGCTGCGCCATGGCGACATTGTGCATGCCATGCCGCAGGCGGCCATAGGCGAGGCGGTGCTGGCCCATCGCAAATCCCTGCCCTTCGCCGCCAAGCAGGTTCTCTTCTGGCACGACCAGATTGTCGATTGAGATCTCGCAATGCGCGGCGCCCATTTGTTCTGCGATCTCGCTGTGCAGCGCCATGGTCGGGATATTGCGGAGGATCTTGTAGCCGGGGTTTGGCAGCTCGACGATGAAGGTCGAGAATTGCTGATGCCGCGGCGCCTCAGGATTTGTCTTTGCCATCACGACGGCGATATCTGCGACATTGGCAGAGGAGGAGAACCATTTCTCGCCGTTCAGCACGTAATTGCCCTTGCCGTCCTTGACCGCGCTCGTCTGCATGCCGGTGGCATCCGCGCCCGCGGCTTTTTCCGTCATCGAGTAGCAAATGCGCTTTTCACCATTGAAGAGCGGCTTGAGGAATTTCTCTTTTTGATGGTCAGTGCCGTGAGCGAGCAGCGTCAGCATGGTGGCATCGTCCGGGCCCTGACTGTTCATTGACAGCGCACCGAGATGGCTTTGACCAAGCTCCATCTGGACCAGCGCATTGGCGAGTGGGCCAAGGCCCATGCCGCCATGTTCGGCAGGAATGAATGGGAGCCATAAGCCCTGCGCGCGCGCTTTCTTGCGCAAATCAGCAATCACCGTGTCGAGCGCTTCGCCATCGGCGAGGCGTTTTTCGGCAGGGATACACTCATCCTGGACCCATTGCCGGACCCGCGCACGGACCTCTTTTGCATCATCCGGAATTACAAAATCGATCGCCATGACAGGCTCCTCCTGGGTTTATTTTAGTGTCGTAAGAGCGGAGCTTTAAAGTGCCTGCTCGAAAATCCGCTCATAGTCGCCTTGTTCTGCTGGACGCGCATTCCCGCGGTGGGCGAGGTCGTTCAGAGCAAATTCGACAATGCCCGGCCCGTCTGAGGACTCCACACCAATCGCGGAGAGCGTCGACGGTATGCCGAGATCGTCATTCAGTTTGGCGATCGCATCGCCGAGATCGGCATTTGATGAGAGCCCCATGGCAAAGCGCAGGCGTTCATACTTTTCAGGCGCAGCGCCTTCATTGAACCGCAAGAGATGCGGCAGGAAGATCGCGTTCAGCGTACCGTGGTGCAGCTTCTTTTCTTTCAGACGTCCGGCGGCATGGCTAAGCGCGTGCACGGACCCTAGCCCTTTAGTGAAGGCGAGCGCGCCTTCATAGCTGGCCATCATCATGTTCCATCGCGCGTCCTTGTCCGACCCATCGGCGACCGCGCGTTGCAGCGCGCCCGTCTTGATCGCGCGGTTGAGGCCATCATAGCCGATGCCCTCTGCAGGCGGGTTCACCGCAGGTGTCAAAACCGCTTCGATACAATGGGTGACGGCATCCATACCCGTCGCCGCTGTGAGGAGCGGGGGAAGGCCGAGCGTCAGGTCCGGATCGCAAATGGCGGTTGCCGGAATGAGGTGGGGTGACGCAAATGTTTCCTTACGGCCATTATTCATCGTGGTGATCATGCCGACCGAGACCTCGGACCCCGTGCCAGCCGTGGTGGGCACTGCAATCAGGGGAGGCAGTTTGCCAATATGCTTCGCGCCGCCGGTAATCGCTGCATACTTTTCAAGCGGGCCGCCATGGGCTGCGAGAAGTCCAACTGCCTTGGTCAGGTCCATGGCGGAGCCACCGCCCAGCGCGACAAGTCCGTCGGCGTTTGCCGCATTGTACTGATCAGCCACCGCGATCGCCTGGTCTTCGGTTGGATTGGCGACGGTCTCGGCAAAGACGGCAGCAGGCTCCATGCCAAGGTTTTCGAGCACCGTATCCAGCAGGCCGACGGCTTTGATGCCGGGATCGGTGATGATCATCGGGCGTGAGACCCCAAAGCCTGTGAGGGTTTTGCCGAGCTGTCCGATTGCACCATGATCGAAAATGGTGGTGGTCAAAAAATTGATGACGGGCATGGCGGACTCTCCGGACTGGTTAATTCTTGTTTCGCTGCTTAGAAAGCGCAGACACGACCGGAGGGCAATCACTCCCCTTGCGGCATCATACGAGGGACACCGGCGATGACGGGACTTGGGATAGGCATATTGGGCGCCGCGCGGATTACGCAGAAGGCTCTGATCGAACCGGCCAAAGTGATCCCGAAAACGCGACTCGTCGCGATGGCTGCGCGCGACCGAGACCGTGCAGAAGCGTATGCCACCCGCCATGGTGTGAAGCAGGTCTTCGATGACTATGCCGGCGTGATAGCCTGTGAGGATGTCGACCTGGTCTACAATCCGCTGCCGATCAATCTGCATGCGGAATGGACGATCAAGGCGCTGGAGGCGGGCAAGCATGTGCTCTGTGAGAAGCCGTTCGCCATGAATGTGGAGGAGGCGCGCGACATGCTCGGCGCCGCAGAAAAAAGCGGGAAGCGCCTGATCGAGGCGTTTCACTATCGCTATCACCCGGCTTTCGCGACCTGTCTCGATTGGCTGGCCGCGGATGAGATTGGGGACCTGCGTGAGATCCATGCGGCATTCAATGTTGCGATCAAGGATGATGGGACCGAGATCCGGCACCGCGTCGAAACCGGCGGCGGCGCCATGATGGACCTTGGGTGCTATCCCTTGCATTGGGCGCTGACCGTGGCCGGCGCTGCGCCCGTCCAGGTCTCTGCCAAAGCAGAGCTGACACCGACCGGTGTCGATGAGAGTCTGCAATCGCACCTGGTGTTTGAGTCCGGGGTGGAGGCGCATCTGTCGGCGAGCATGGCGCCGGATCAATCGTTTGAAGCCTGGATGCGGCTGGTCGGAACGAAGGGCGAAATCACGTTCACCAATCCTCTGGCACCGCAGCTCGGATCGCGGCTTGCGCTCAGTCAGGGCGCGATGACGCGGTCACTGACCGAGATCAGCCCGATTATGTCATACACTTATCAATTGGGTGCAGTGGTCGAGGCCCTGGAAGAGCAATGCCCGCTCCCCACAGAAGGGGAGATGATCCTGCGTCAGCAAACCGTCCTGGATGAGATCTACACAGCTGCCGGGCTTCGGCATTTGAGATATCTGTCAGAAAAGAGTTGACACATCAATCTCAAATGAGACATAATTGTCTCATGACAAACTCAATACGTCCTTCAACGCGTGATGCGATTATCGAAGCGGCTTTCGCCGTGTTCAGCAAAGATCCGAGTGCGGCGCTGTCTGAAGTGTCGACCCTGGCAGGGGTCGGGCGCGCGACGCTGCATCGTCATTTTTCCAGCCGCGAAGATCTGATCCGAGCGCTGGCCAGGATTGCCAACCAGGAAATGGATGATGCCGTTGAGGCCGCCTGCGCCGACGTCGCGACTCATTCTGAGGCAGCGCGTAAATCGCTACATGCATTGATCCCGCTCGGCGACCGCTACGGGTTCCTCGAGCTCGAGCCGGTCGCCGATGATCCAGACTTGAAAGCCGCGTTCGAGCGCCAGAAGCGAGAAACCGAAGACATGGTCGACGCGGCCAAGCGCGAAGGTCTGTTCGACCCGTCAATTCCCACCAGCTGGATCGTGCAGGTCTATGACCACTTGCTTTATGCCGGATGGGAAAGTGTCAAAGCGGGCGAGACAACGCCTGACCAGGCCGCCGACCTCGCCTGGCGCACCCTCACCGTCGGACTTGGAAGCCAGACATAATGACCGCTGACAGCATCACTCTATTCGCCACGAACTTTGACGACGCCTTCTTTCTGATTGGCGGTGCGATTCTGGTCATCGAGCTCCTCACCGCCTTGTTCTCAGGCTCTCTGCGGGGACGCGCGATTCTGGATATGATTGCCAGCGCCACGACCCAGATTCCGAGCCTGCTGGTCGAGATCTTCCTGATGTCTTTCCTCTATGTCGGGATGGTCATCGTCGCCGACACATTTGTGACCTGGCAGATGCCGATCACGATCTGGACGGTCGCGCTGGCCATCCTTGCATGTGATTTTGTCTATTACTGGGAACATCGTGTCGCCCATCAGGTGCGACTATTATGGACGCAGCACGCGGTTCATCATTCCTCGCGTGAGATGAATGTGCTCGTGGCCATTCGCTTCGGGCCATTCGAGGGTTTTATCTCCGCTTTGCTCCATTTTCCGCTCATCCTGCTTGGTTTCCCGCCAGCGCTCGTCTTTGCCGGGATCATTATCGTGCTCGGATATCAGACCTGGATTCACACGGAATTGATCGGCAAGCTCGGGCCGCTGGAAGGTTGGCTGAACACGCCGGCCAGTCACCGCGTCCACCATGGCTGCGACGACAAATATATCGACAAGAATTATGGTGGGATCCTGATCATCTGGGACCGCCTGTTCGGGACCTATCAGCGCGAAGAAGAAACGCCCCATTACGGACTGAAGCGCGACTATGACAGCGTGAACCCGCTTTCGGTCTGGTTCTCCGAATGGCCCGGCCTGTTCTCGGACCTGAAGAAAGCGCGGACCTTTGGAGACGCCTGGATGTACCTCTTCGGTCGCCCCGGCTGGCAGCCTCAATCCTTGCCGGCAGACCTCACGCTTCCCGCGCCGGAGCAGACGCGGTAAGCTGATTGCGACTTTGATAAGGATATTGCCTCATGCGCTTCTTGAGTATTGCAGCCGCACTCGCTCTGATCACAGCTTGTGAAACAGCTCCGGTCGACTCGTCTGCTCCGAGCGAAATCCGTCACTATGTCAAAGACGCCTACAAAGACGCCGGATTTCCGTTTTCGAGTGCAGTGGAAGCGGATGGCTGGGTGTTCCTTGCGGGGGAACTCGGGACGACGCCAGACACTGGGCTGGTGCCGGGCGGTATCGGCCCCGAAACCCGCCAGACCATGGACAATATCCAGGCGACGCTCCAGGCAAATGGGCTGGGCTGGGACAATGTCGTGAAGTGCACGGTGTTTCTGGCGGATATCGCAGAGTGGCCAGCGTTCAATGATGTCTACAAAACCTACTTTGACCG
>JANSXJ010000549.1 GCA_024743015.1 Hyphomonas sp.
ACTCCTGCTCGCTCTGAGCGGCCAGTTACGGCCGGAGGCGAAGTAATATGGCAAAGGTAAAACTCATACTCCTCGCCGTAACGATACTTTTGGCGACTGCGACTTTCGGGTCTTACAAGCTCGGCTTCCAATATTACCGCGCGGGCGTCGAAACGGCTCCGGGAGAATTTTCTTATCATGATCGGGCTTTCATGGAGGCGTGCGGCAAAGCCCGTATGAC
Organism: Hyphomonas sp.; assembly: GCA_024743015.1. Classification (GTDB taxonomy): domain Bacteria; phylum Pseudomonadota; class Alphaproteobacteria; order Caulobacterales; family Hyphomonadaceae; genus Henriciella. The sequence goes on from JANSXJ010000549.1 coordinate 221, forward strand.
ATCTCTCATTCAAGATCCGGTCGGTGTTCGCACATGGTCTCGATGCGAAGCCACCATGCAGCGCTATGGGACTCAAGATGCGTTCATTCGGCGACACAACCTGGTTTCGGTCTTGGTTGTTCTAAGCCTGATCTCTTTTGGTGTGTTCGCTTGGTTCGCCATGAAAGCAACAAAGCCCCCAAAAGTCGTGCGCGGGCGCAAGCACTTTAAAGGGGCATCCGCCTTAAGCGAGCTCAGGAAGGTATCGAACAAGGAATGCAAGCGATCAGGCTTTGGTATCGAGTTTCCACTCAAAATTCCGATGAGCCTCGACCGAGAAAGCAGGCATTTTCTGGCGTGGGGAAGCACGGGTGCAGGCAAGACTACGGCGATGCTTCTTCTGATGCTTGGAGCCATTCGCCGAGGCGACAAAACCCTTATCCTCGACACCAAGGGTGATCTAACCTCGAAACTACCATACATCGGTGGCTTGATCGCGCCTCACGATGCGCGCTCAATGAAGTGGGATATCGCATATGATTGCCGGACACCTCAGGAAGCCCGCGAACTGGCAGCTCGAATAATTCCGCCTAGTGGCTCAGACCCAATGTGGTCGAACGCAGCTCGCGACATCTTCATTGCGTGCATCGTTTCGTTACAAAATGTCTACCGAGACGCCTGGAGTTGGGGATCCTTACGCGACCTTGTGCTCGCAGATGCTGAGAAGCTGCTAGAAGTTGCCCGACAACACTATCCCGCGGCGACACAGTATTTAAGCGATCCTACGAATAAGACCGCTCAAAGTGTTCTCACGACATTCAAAGCGCACATGAACATCGTCTTGGTATTGGGAGATGCTTGGCCACAAAGCGCCGGCGGATTTTCAATCCGCAAATGGTTGGAGCTACCCAATTGCAATCCAATCATTCTGCAGCGCGACGGCCAGTTCCCTCAACTCTCTAAGGCATGGATCTCTGGTATCATTAGCCTGCTGGCAAGCTATGCCGGATCTCCAGCCATGCGAGAAAACCCGAGCACTCGAACCTGGCTATTTCTCGACGAGTTTCCTCAACTGGAGCGCATGGATCATTTCTCGACCCTTTTGGATGTCGGCCGCTCCAAAGGCATTAGCGTCGTCTTGGGCGCGCAGGATCTTTCTCAAATTCGCAAGACCTACGGTGCCGATCAAGCCAATGCCTGGATTGGCATGATCGGCACCCACATCATCACACGCATGAACCTCGGAGAGAGCGCCGAAATCACGAGCCGCTTGCTCGGCAAACAAACGGTGGAATTCGAGCGAAAGAGCGAGACTTGGACAAGCGGACGAAAGTCCGTCACGAAAGCCATCACGCAAGAAGAGCGAGACGTTATCACCCCTTCGGAACTTTCCGATCATCTCGGTGTCACCAAGCATGGCATTCGGGCTCTGATGGTCGGCCCAGGCCAACATGTCTACGACGTCGATATTCCGTTCCTAGATTTACCAACACAACGCCCGGCAAGCGTTCCAGCCGACTGGACGTCTAAGTGTGCAAGAGACCTCGCGCCGCTCCCTGAGCGCAATCCGCTGCTTGAAGAGCGCCCCATCTTGTCTCCCGACATGGCGAACTTTATCAGCCGAAAAGCCTCAGACGGATTTGACGCGTAATGGTC
>JANSXJ010000546.1 GCA_024743015.1 Hyphomonas sp.
GCCCAGATTGCCCCGTTCGGATTGCTCTCATTCAGCTCCTCGGCGAGTCGGCCCGAATAGCGCGCATAGTGATTGGGATTGGAGTACGGCACGGCGTCAACTTCCACCAGTTTTGCCCCAAGATTTCGGACAGCGTCCTTTTTCTCTTTCGACTGCGTGCGTGGCATGACGATGACGACTTCGTAGCCGAGCGCTGCACCTACCATCGCCAGGCCAATGCCTGTATTGCCGGCGGTTCCTTCGACGATTGTCCCGCCCGGTTTTAGGCGTCCCTCCGCTTCGGCATCCCGCACCATTCCAAGCGCCGGGCGATCTTTGACAGACTGTCCAGGGTTCAGGAATTCGCACTTCCCGAGAATTTCGCAACCGGTCTCTTCAGACAGCTTGTGCAAGCGTAAGAGGGGTGTGTTCCCGATCAGGTCCAGGACGGAATTAGTGATGTTCATATCAGGCCTTTTCTGTTCGCCGCCACGCTAGGCCGCGCGGCCCCGTAATTCAACTGTGATCTAGTGATCCAATTGGGGATCCGCTGCGTAAAAAGCCATAGAACAAACATGTGAGTTTTGCTGAATGAATTCTGATACTTATCATGCGTTCATGATGGATCATGCCGGTGGCGCCTTGTCTTCAGACATGGCGATCGCGGCGGAGCTGCATATTTTGCTGTCTGAGACGGGACATAAAACCGCTGACATCTGGGATGCCGCACGCCACGTTCTGGCCCTCGAGGCAGCACCAGAGGCCGATTGTGAACACGCTTTCCTCCCAGAAGCCCTTGAACTCGCTTGCAGCGAGTTTTCCACCGTGCCGTGGAAGCGCGGCCTGTCCGGTGTCCATTATGCCAAACGGGGCCGCGGCAAAGGAAAATTGATGCGCCTCGATCCGGGGCAGGCCGCGCCGGAACATAGCCATTCAGCGCTTGAGGCCACTGTCGTCTTGAAGGGACAATTTGAAGATGGTCACGGCGTCTATGGCCGCGGCGACCTTGTGCTTGGACGACCCGGTGTGCGCCACCGTCCCGCAGCGCATGGTGAAGAGATGTGCATCTGCTTCGTCGCACAGGAACCCTTGCCATTCTGGAGGCTAAGCTAATGCTGAAACATCTCATTCTGGGCGGATCGGCTTTGGCCTTTTCAATGGTTGCTCAGGCTGATGAAATTGCCACGCAGACGTCGCTTCCGGCTCCGTGGGTTGCGACGGACGGGGCTGTGATCGATTTTACGGTCTTGCGCAAAGGAAAGCCATTTGGCAGCCACGTCCTGACGTTCGAGCGTGACGATAACGGAAAACTGGAGGTCACCACGGATGTGGACCTGCAGGTCAAGTTCGGACCCATCACGGCTTTCAAGTACCGCCTGGACAGCGTGGAAGAATGGATCGATGGCCAACTTGTCGCGCTGAACGGCAAATCCAACAATGACGGCCGTAAAGGCGAAGTCGTCGCGCAGGCCGAAGGCGGTGATCTCCTCGTTGATGGGACGAAGTTCGATGGCGCATTACCGATTGGTACCATTCCATCAAGTCACTGGAATCGTTTGCAGGTCTATCAGAACCAGATGCTCTCCACCGAAACCGGGGAAGTCCTTGATATTGATGTCGAAGTCATCGGAGATGATACAGTGCAAGTCGGAGATCAAATGGTCGACGCCACGCACTATCGGCTGAAGTCGGATCTCATAGTCGACCTTTGGTATGACCGGCAGTCACGTTGGGTGAAACTAGCGTTTGAAGTGCGCGGCCAGGACATCGAATATGTCCTGAACCAGCTCTACTAATTCCTGCGTTTTATGCGTATTTGTTCAGGGTGAAGTGGCCGACATTAATGCGGCCATTGTCGAACCCGGCTTCGCAATAGCTGAGATAGAAACGCCACATCC
>JANSXJ010000088.1 GCA_024743015.1 Hyphomonas sp.
AGCACACAGGGTGGAGCGCCCAGATACGAGGAAAATCCAGTTGTTCGTTTCGGTTGCCAGCGTTTGCCTTCACGGCACTGCCTGACTTGCGAATGGTGGCCATTACGGGAATCAGATCGCCCCGTCAACAGCCCTGTGTGCAGTTTCTGTTATTGCTGATCGGGACGCCGCGCCAGTCGCAGCTCAGACGCCCTCGGGGCACGCCCGGCTCGACGCGAAAACCTGACCTGAATCAACCTTGATCCTGGCCGCGCTCAGCATGTTACGGCCAATAAGGAGAGGATAATTAAAGCCGGTTCGATCGGCGAGGTTGACCTCACCTTCGACCTGCACGCCGCCAACACAGAGGTCCATCATGACAACCGGACGAACAATCGATCCACCACCGCGTCGACGGATCGAAACCCAGCGCACAACGCGCTCAGTATAAACGCGCTGCTTTCCGCCACGGCTGGTGAGGCGGAAGGTCACCACCTCGGGTAATTCCTCACCTGCCGAAAGAGCTGAAATTGGGATCACGTCTGCCTCGCGTGGGTCGTCAGGCACGACACCTTGCATCATCTGGATACTCAGCATCGCGCTGGCATCGGCTTCCGTATCGGCGCGTCCTGTTGTCAGGTCCGACGGGCGGTACATTTCTTCTGCGGTTCCGGCCGCCAGAACCTCGGCATGTATTGATGTCGTCTGGGCTCCGCTATCAAGCTTCGCAGACAGAAGCAGCGCGTCCGGCATGATGCGCGCGTGCTCGATCCATCCACGTATATGGGTTCCCTTATGGGTTCCCTGGGCGCTACTGGCGGCCCAGCCATTGGCCAGCACCAGACTGATCAATATGAAACGAAGCATACATTTATTTTAGAAACGATTTTCTTAGTAAAGCGTTCACGATAATCGCATTTGCGCCAAACAGGCGTGAGATGAGTCCAAAATCGAATTTTCGGGTTCGGAAAACTGGCACGGGCGCCAGGACTCTCACCACGCCCTCTCGGTTTCGAATCTTGATAAGTTATCTGGATCGCAGCTAATGTCGGGCGACGAGACGCAGACCCACTCCCGCGCCCTGTGCAGAACTTTCCGTGACCGAGCCACCGTCGATGCGCGAGGCGAAGGTTTTCTCATCCGCCGCCTCGACCCGTACGAACCCTTCCAGATCCAGAGAGTCGCTCAGGCTGCGACCGAACACGGCTTCCAGGCCTGCATAGCTGTAGTCGCCCTCATCCGATCCCACATACCCACCTCGAACAATCAGCGCGCCGGTCCACGCGCCAAACGCTTTTTCCGGAGCAATGAATGCCTCAGCGCCGTAAACATCGAGATCGACATCATACAAAGGTCGCAAATCCAGGGTTGAGCTTATGGTTCCATGCGAATTCTGTGGCGATCTCGAGGCTTGTCTCCTCTGCGGAACCCGGGAAGGTCAGATAATTCGCGCTAAGATCATATTCCACATCAGCAAAGGCGCCCCGAAATCCGATTGTGTAGTCGACCTCTTCATCGAACGCTCGGGCATCCCCTCCGAGCGGCGTGATCCGGTAGAGACTTGCATAGACATCGCCGACTGAGGTCTTTCGAGAAATCGTCAGCCCCAGTTCGTTGTTCGTCGTTGCGAGCGATTCACCGCGGTCGATGAGCAAGGTGGAGACACCGGCACTCACCTCCAGTTCGAGTGCCTCGTTCGCGACAGCCTCGGCGCAGCCTGCAAACGCGGTAACTGAAATCAACACACTCAAAGACGTCAAACGCATTTCGCTTCTCCTGATTCGCGCTCGGCCAATCTTGCCGTGATACCGGATCGCTCTGTCATGAGAAGCTGTGAAATCGCGTCGCCTTCAAAAAGTGTGAGGATCGTGAGTCAGTTGAAGGACCTGATCTATAATCGGGATCTTTGAAGGACAGACTACGCCGGTCGGAACCGGTCGAGGTCTCAATAAGTTTTAGGAAAACTGGCACGGGCGCCAGGACTCGAACCCGGGACCCTCGGTTTTGGAGACTGCTGTTTATCTAATGAAAACAACAAAATCAGCCGCAAACTGGCCAAAAACGTTCAATGAACACGGGGCGGATTTGCAAACCATGATTTCCACACCCCTACAGACAGAAGGAGAGAGATGATGAGCATGCACTTTCAAGAGTCCCGCGGCATCGCCAACAACCGACGGACCTTAAAGCTAGCCTACAGTTGCGACCCTCTGGGCTTGGGCGAATACGATTGGTATCGCTTCGAGCGTGAAGTGTTCGATCTCTGGGAGACCGAAACGTTCGCGCGAACGGTGCTCAACGGCGATGAGCTCAAGAAGGGATCAACCTATAACGATCATTATGGATTTGGATCGAGCTTTGAGACAATCATCCGCGATGACGCACAAAGAATGTTCGATAAGTACAAAGATACCGGGGCTGTTGTAGAGGTCGTGGTGCGCCTTAAAAAAGAGGTCTGCATCTGGAAGTCCAAGGGTGATGGCTTTTATCATGGCTCAATCAAACACGCACGAGTGCCGTTCACTTGGCTGCTTGATAAGGAAAAGCCAGAATACGAAGATCGACCAGCCGACGAATCCAGTTGTGTTGAATACATTATTTGGGAGAATGGTAGCCGCACTGCCGCATACGGAGAGTTAGAGCAGAAGCTTCACCAGCTGCGCTTAAGCGATGAATCCGAAGGCATTCGCTACGACCCCGAAGGAAAGTGGCGCGAAAATCACAATTTTTTCGTCAACGCCTATGCCTAACCCTAGTGAGGAAGAGAGATGAGTGAGAAAGAAACTGCCGAAGCATTGCGGCTTCTCCGAGAGCACCTTTCATATGACCCTGCCACGGGGAACTTCACATGGATTAAATCAGTAGGCACCAAAATTCAGCCCGGTAAACGTGCTGGTTCCGCCGATGGTGGTTACTGCAAGATCATTCTCAAAGGCAAAAAGTATCGCGCGCATCGTGTCGCATGGGCGTTCTCAACCAACAGATGGCCATCCGGGCAAATTGACCACATAAATCACGACGGGCTCGACAATCGGCTAGAGAACCTAAGAGACGTTCCCGAGCGGGCCAATCGACGCAACAAAAGCCTTGCCCGAAACAACAATAGCGGCGTCAATGGTGTTTGGCTAAAAAGACGAGCCGGGCGGCGTCCAAAGTGGGGCGCGAAGATCCAGGTTGATTCCGTCGCATATCACCTTGGTGACTTCGAAACATTTGAGGCAGCTGTAGCTGCGAGAAAAGCCGCGGACATCAAATTCGGCTTTCACAAAAATCACGGCAAATAAAAACGCCCGCAGCGGACCCAAATAAGGCCATCTGCGGGCGTCCTACAATCGAGCTACCCGCGCAAAGGGGGCAAAATTACGCTACTCACTCGATTATCTCATTGTATTTAGGAATGTGGCGGAAAAAGGCTGTTCAGTGGGATTGTAAGTGCTGCGAGCCGAGGCGCTTCAAGGTCGGGATTCTTGCGCAAACTAGCCCACGTTATGTCTCTTCGACGGACACCTTGCTCGTCACTCGCAGCCCTCAGAATCTACCGCAAACCATTGGCTATTTCAAGGGAAGATGATAGGGTGTTCCATGAAATCATATGCGAAACATTTGTCTCTCGACAACCAGAATCACGAACAATTCGGGCGGGCGATTTCGCGCTGCCAAGGGTGGACGCCCAACTGCGTCAGAACCGGAGAATGCGAGTATGATGGCGACTGTTTTCGAGATGAAATCTCTTACAGAATGGACGCTATCAAGAAAATTAGGGCGCTGTTTCCAGAGAGTTCGCCCCTTGTGAGACTTGCCTTGAAACGGGCTATCGAGACAATAGAGGCAGAAATAGAGATCGAACGCAGCACAAAGCGAAAAGCCTAATCAACCCCAGCCACCTCAAGTGTATCTCTCTCAGGATTGGAAACGGGGAAGCGGAACACACGCGGATCTTCCATAGAGGCGCATTGCGTATCAAATTCTCCGTACCAATAAGCGAGATTTGTCTGCGTTTCATTAGCACAGGCAGGGCTATCAAAGCGGGCATTGCATCTATCGAAGTATTCCCACGCTGGACGTGATTGGCATCCGTTTTTGCCAACTTCAATGTAAGCCCGATTCTCCCATACATGCAGAAAAGCCCATATCGAAAACATGGCCATTCCACACCACGTCAGGGCAAAGAATGTAAGCCAGCCCGAGCGGTTCACCATGCGATGATTAGGCAAAATACGCCCACCCGACAAAGATCAGTACAGCCCCAATCGCCAAGTTAAGTGTCCACACACCTAGTCTTGTACGCCGCGGCGTTTCGTAAAAACCAATCCCGCGCCCATTGTGAGCCTTCGTCAACAAGCCCGACTCCATCAACTTCTGTGTCGCCAACCGCTTCTCGGATCTCGTCCCAGATCGGGCCTGTGAAATTAAATTGATCCTCTGAGATAGTTTCTGGCTGTAGATCTCCGCAGGCTGCGTCTTCGGTTTCATCAGCCACTTCCTCGATTACCGAAGAGGATGCTGTCGAGCCCGTCTGGCACCCCGTCAGAAGCAGTGACACCCCTAGGAGCATCATCACGGGCACGAGCAGTTTGTGTAGATTTTTCATCAAGTTTTTCCTCGATCCTTGCTTGTACTCTACGCGATTTCTTTTCGTTCCTGGCGTTGACCCGCTGAGCTGTGCGCCGGTCGCGCCACTTATCCCTTGCCTTCAGGATGACGAAGCCAAAACCGAGCAGGACGATCACTTGCGCCCATGTGTTGTCCCGGACGAAATTGAAGATCGGGAACAGGAGGGCGGTCATGATGGCATCAACCCAACCGCTTCAGCGGCGCGCACTACGTCATTCCGGGGATACTCAGAAAACCATTTGGCTGGCCTGTGGTCACGCACGCAGCTTGCGGGGACAGCCGCATTCATAGAGCCTGTGTTAATATCAACAAGGTAGAGCGCGTCTTCTGTGCGGGATTTCACGGTCCACCACTCGGTTTGGCCAAGATGATTTTTGACCCATTCAACGCGGTCGCCGGGTTCAATTTCGCCAAAGGCCTGATACGGTGAAAAGTCCCGTTTGAGAGAAAGTGTTTCAATCAATCTGGCTCTGCCCGTCTTATATCCCTCTCTGTGAGCAAAAAAGACCGACATGGGCAGTACAAACGCCAGAAAAACCGATATGACTATCCAAGCGCTCATCCTAGCAAGTCCTCTGCGCCGTCCTCGCCTTGCTCACGCTCCCAACGGCCATAATAGTGCAGGCCGATCCCAATGATCAGCAGGAACAGGAACACCAAGGCGATTGTGTTGGCCGGGTACTTGTCGACAAATTTCACGACCGGCTCAGCAGCGCCAATAGCAACAGCAGCAGAGCCGCCAGCACCGGCAATCATGCCCTGCTTGCCCATCTCGGCTTTCGCATAGCCCTTGCCTCTACGGCTCTCCTCAATCGGCTTTACAGTGATGTTTCCAGCCTGCTTGTCCTCAGCGTTCAGGTAGTGAACAGACTCCACGGGAATAGCCTTCGTGAGCTTCGTCATGGGGACGCCGTAATCGATAGGACGGCCGGTTTTTGCGCTTTCCAGCGACATCGCATTAAGGTCCGATGTCGTCAGCGGAGTTTCAGGCGTTGGGTCAGTAATAGGTTCGTTCACAGGTGCCCCCTGCTCTGGTTCGAAGATTTCGGGATCTGGCTTGATCAGATCAGGTTTCGGCATGGTGCCATCCCAGCCGAGTACTTGCAGGAACTCTTCCGGGTCCGTTTCCCAATCGACATTATCGCCAGCGCGCCAGTCTACATTCATGGCAAGCGCAAGCTCAGAGAAACGCCGCCGCCACAGGCCAAGCATCGGCACGCCTTTGCTCGAAAATGTGCCGTCAATCCATTCCGAGATGATAGCGCTTACAGGTTCACCGGAATTGATCCGCCCCCATAGTCGCCAGCCGTAAACCTCTGTTGCGCCAAAATTGTAGACCAGTGAGCCCAGCGCATTTGCAAGGCTCGTTGCAATCGGGACGTGGATCAGGTCTTCCAAAACTGGCTCAACCTCTTCGGCAATATACTTGCGCAAGCGGTCGTAAGCCTCTTGATCTGTCATGGAATCGCCAATCTGAACCGGCGAGCCGTCAGGGCGCTTAATGAAACCCGGCCCGTAAGTCAGGGTTCCTTTGACTTCATCGCCTGGCTGAAGCTTTTTCCACGGCTGAAAATCGTCATACGCGATGCGATTTCCGCCTTCCTTGATAAAGATAAATTCTTCAAGCCGCTGGTCGGTCAACATCGTCATGCCCCAATTCTGGAATGGTTACATCAGTGGAATGGTCTTTCCCATTCGGCTCTTGCTTGGGTTTTTTGTCATCCTTCTTTTTGGGGGCGTATTCGCCCTCCATGAGGATATAATCGATGTGTTCTTGCATCAGGTAAGTCTTGCGGTCTTCGCTCAGGAAGCCGCGCTCAATGGCCCGGTCAGCGCGCTTCACGTTGCCGTTGCCGTCTTTGTAATAACCCTTGGGCAGCTCAAGGCGGGCATCCATAAGCCGCGTCAGGCGCAGCTTGACGGCGTTAGGCTCCATGTTGGAAAAGAACGTCCGCATTGTGCCCTTAACTGTGCGTTTTGGCATGCCGTTATTGAGGGCCTTGATGATTTTCAGGGACCAATAAGGGCCATCGTCAATCTTGAGCTGTTCGCGTTCGGCTTCCTCTTTTTCCTTGCGGGTTTGCCAGCCCTGCTTCGCGGCTTCAGAACGTGTGGGGTCTTTCTGGTCTTTCGCAGTGATAGTCGTCACCAAGGCCCACAGGCCAAAGCTACGAGCGCCCTCGACCACCCACAGCATAATCTCAATCCAGATGGCTGCCTGACGGGCCTGACGGGCCTGATCTGCGAGAACGGCTTGCTGAGCCGCAGCGCTGAGATTTCCGGTGTTCACCTCGCCGTCAGCCGAAACAAGCGCTGTAGCGGACGCTACGCCCGCTGAGAGGGATTCTTCACGCAGGCTTAGCCGGTCCAGCTCTTGCCGGATCTCCTCGCCCCTTGCCCGCATGGCGCGTTCTGTCTCAGGACCGCGCAGGCCGTCCACTTCCCAGAAGTACTTTCCCTGGCTGATCAGAAGGGCTTGAGCCTCCGCAATCTTCTCGGGTGACTGGCTGGCCATCAATTGCTGTTCAAGGCGTAAGTCTGCGATGCGAGCCCGCACCCGCTCCAACTCTGCAGGCGTGGCGGCGATTGCTGCATCTCGCGCCGTCTTCTGGGCTTTCGCCTCGTCCTCGGCAATGCCCGCTTTAGCTTCCAACAGGGCAGCGCTTTGAGCGAACTCAGGGAAGATCAGATGCGCCGCGCGCTTACCGTTTTGGATGCAGACCCACGCGAGGCCGACGAAGATGATTGTCCCAACCACCTTGCGCAGCCGGTTCTTTGCCAGCATGACGCGCACGAGCGCGACAGCCGCCAGGAACTCAGCGCCGGTAATAACCAACCCGAACGCGCCGCGAATGACGATCTCAAGCGCGCTTTCAGACTGAGAGCCCGCAATCGCGCCGCAGACGTTGAAAATCGCGAGACCAATCGTCACGATGACAATCGACACGAACGCAAGAGTTTGCGTCGCGTTCTCTTCGGTCTCACCCCGAAGAAACGGTAATGCCATTAAATGCCCCTAAGCTTGCTTAGAATACGGCCTGCATCGCCCAGCGCGCTACGATCCAGGCTTTATCCGGATTAGCGAAGGCGGCGATTGTGGCCCCAAAGAATAGGTAGTTTGAGTATCGAACCGCCAGACGGCGAGCGATATGAACTTTCGGCGCTATCGAGCCGTCAGGGTTCTCAATATAGCCGGAGCGTTCCAGCTTCTTTTGGAAATCCTCTTCGTTCTGAGCGAGGATGTCCTTCATCTTGACTTCAACTAGCTTCTCAGTACCGGGAACCGCAGCCCGAAACGCTTCGTTGAGGTCTTCCTTATAGCGCATCTGAACACGCTCAGCCTCTTCACGGGCCGTTGCTTCGCGCTTGTCCATCATGTCACGGATGGTGATTATAATGTCGTGTTGCGCCTCTCTGAGATCTTCTTTTGTAGCGCAGTGATCGAGTTGAGATTTCAACCAGCCTAGCTGCTCAAGGGCTCTGGCTGTGTCGTTGAACGGGTAAGAACTGTCAGGCACTAAACAGCCTCAAATACGTGATGCTTGATCCAGTCCAGTTCGCCTTGAAGCTTGGCGTGTTTCGACCGCTCCGCATCGGTGGCAAGGTTCATCATAATCTTCTGAGTCAACTCGTTGTACTTGTCCCACAAGGCTTTTGCCTGATCAGCATATGGTCTGTCAGCCTGGAAAAGGTCTGCAATGCCCTCAGGAGGCTCCTCTGACACTTCCAACGGATCAGCAGGCCGCTCATCCAGCTTGGCCTTTGTCTCTTCCATCTGGTCGAGCATAGCGGCTGCGGGGTGCGGCTCAGGGGCATTGCTCAGGCCAGCAAGGGCCTCCTCCAGCGCCAACAGGCGACCATGCAGGGACTCAAACGCGGCAATCGGATCACCGGAGAAGAACTGACGAAACGATAGCTCCTGTCGTTCAACCTCTGCGTCGGCAAGCGCCCTGTCTTTTTCACCCATTTCGCAATGCGGAACGGAAGCCGCGCGCTCGGAAATCTTAGCGCCCCCTACAGACATATTATCCATCAGCGGTCCCTTTCTCTAATCGCGTAATCGTATAACTGGCGGTCAAAATGAACGAATGGCTCTAGCTCGCGAGGCAACTCGTCAAAGATTGGCTCAGTGCGTCTTTTATTGTCCGCCCGCACCTCCGGGCACGGCGCACCCAATTGCTCGAATAATCGCGCCGTATCCTCTGCAAAGCTCTCATTGAACAGGACGCAATCAAGCGTGAGGACATTCGCTTTTGCTTCGTCCAAATGATCTTCTGTGACAGCCCCGCAGACAGGGGACGAACACAGATAGCGCACCAGCAGGTTATCACATTGAGCCATGACTGCCGGGTGCCGCAATGTGTATTCATCCGGCTCAAACCCATCGCGGATCATGCTCGCGAACAGATGCCCGAGCTTGTGATAACGAGCCTCGCCTCGTCGCCCGTAATGGTGCTGGATCTCTGAGCGCAGCCGACTTGTCGGATCGCGCAGAATAGCAAACACTTGATGATCAGATGGAACTTGTCGAAACGTCCTATGTCCTGACTTGATCCGGGCCGTCTCCGAGTTCTCAACCTGCTGATGGTTTTGGAACTCTTCCCCAAATGCTTCCGACAGCATGGCGTTCAGGCTCGATCCTGCCGTCTTTGGAATGTGCAGATGAAACCACATGCGACTTGCGGGCATTAGGCTCTGTGCTGAACCTCAACCATATAGCCCTCAAGCGTGATCGTATCGCCTGAATTTCCGAGTGCGCAGGTAATGGTAATGTCTGTATCCGTTGACGTATCAACCGCCGCCGTCGCAAGTGCGCCGCCTGATGTGGAGAATGAGTTCCCCGTGGTTGCGGGCGAGCTGGCAACCTGACTGGACTCGCTATTGCGGTTAATCACAGTCCGCTGAATGCCCATCGTCAGAGTGTTGGCAAGGTTTACGTTTTGCACGACTGTCCCACCAAACCGAACCAAACAGCTTTTGGCGTTCGCGTTATTGCTGCTCATCGTCCACATGGTTGTGATGCGGCAAATCCCGTTTTCGCCCATGAGCCCGGCAGGGATTGTAATCGTGGCAAGGGTTGTCTCAGTAGTGTCACCTGTATGCGAGGCCGCAGCCCCGGATGATGCCAGCAATTGCCATGTGCCAGTCGGACCAAAGATGAGCGGGATCGTGCCGAGATAGCCGCTTTTCTCTGCTGTGCCCGCGGTCGTATATGTAACCAGCGTGGCCGCATTGACATTACTCGTCGGAAAAGGCGTCGTTACCGTGTCAACGTGAATGTCATTGAAATAGTGGGCATCTCCAGCCGCTGCGAACGTCCAGACATCGCCAATCCCTTCATAGACCTCATTCACGAAACGGCAGTTACCGTGTGTATAGACAACGCTATCAAGCGTCACATTATCGAATGAGTACGCTTTTTGCTGGTCAAGCGCCCAATCCTTGAGGCGATAGCTGTTGTTCCAGAGGTGCGTATCTGTCGTGCCCTGGAAAACAATAGCCAAAGCATTAGCGCCCGCCGATGTCGTCTCGTTCACAAGATCCGTCAGACCCCAATCTTCAAACAGGCAATCATGAACGAGCCCTTTTGTCGGACCCCGGAAGCGCACCATATTTGCCGTGCATTTCTTGAACGTGACGCCCTCAACGTGAATCCATTGCGCAGGGCCAATATAGACGCTTGAAACCTCTGAGGAGACGATACCGCCGACACATAGCTCGATTATACCGCCCTGCACATGAATACGCGACATCTCACGCTTCGGCGCAATTGCCTGATTGCAAAAACAGAAATGATTATCAACGAGCGTCAGGAGATCCCCATCCCCGCCAGACCCAACTGTGTTGTTCCCGCCAGGATAAACGCCCGCATCATTGAAGCCTTGAATATAGTTCTTATCGACTAAACCCGGCCCGCAATTGACCGTGGTTAGGCCAGAGTCCGCATTGCTGTTCGTCGGGTCAGTCCCGCCATACAGGACATTTTGCGAAACCCGCACCCGCTTGAACGCTGTAAGCGCAATCGCTGTACACTCTTGCGTTGCCCCTGTTGAACTTCCTGCTGAGCAGTCAATTTTAAGCCCCTCGATGTGAATGCCCACATCTATCGGCTCATCAGGTGAAGCATTGCTTGCAAGCAGATCCAATACTGGAACATTCTGACCAGTCCCCGCCTTCAGGACGGGCAAGCCGCGCCCGATGATCCGGATCTCTTCTGAAAAGCTGGTCTTCTGACACGAGCCGTTGAACAGGAATGTATTATCCGTTCCGACACCGTGGACAATCAAATCACCGCCGCCAAGATCTTCGATCAGCTCAAGCGCAAGCAGGAACTTGGCATTCTGCCCTGTCGTTACGCCAGTCGGGTCAACGTCCCACCACATGATTGAGTATTCGGCTTTGTCCACGACACGCACCCATGCGCCGCTAGCCCCTGTCGTATCACTTGAAGGCGCAACATAGACCGCTTTGTCTGTGTCCACCGTGACCAGTGCGGAGACGTCTGAAGATACCCAGCGGAATAATCCAGAATACCCGTCGCCTGCAGATGTGCGACCGAGGCAAAAAACAGCGTCTTCAGCATCATCGCCCGTGAGGGATTGAAGCTCTGTGAGCGTGTCTACTATGATGTAGGAATCTGTTGTTTCTGCGCCCGCGCCGCTCGCCCGAGAATAGCTTGCATAGGTGGTCGCATCATCGGCTGACTTGATCTCGATGTCATAGGCCAAAAGCGGCTGAAGGTAAGCTGTGTAATAACCTGCTGAATCCGCGATAACCGGATTGGCCGCGGGCGTAGTCAGCTCCGCATCAGTGTATGCGGCCTGCAGTGTCAAGGTTCCACTTTTGTAGAAGTAGATCTTGGCCCCTGAAACAGGCTGGCCGTTGCTGTCTTCTACTTGGCGGGTTTCTACGATTCCATCGAAAGCGATGTCAGCCTCCCTCAGTTACTACCGTGATTAGGGTGAAAGTGATGCTCTATCTCTGCTGCCTTTCGGGCAGCCGCAGC
>JANSXJ010000475.1 GCA_024743015.1 Hyphomonas sp.
ATCAACGCCTATTTCGCGCCGCCTGCATTTGAAGAGAAGGCCGCAATCAGCGACGCGTTTGAGCGTGCCAAAACGGCAGACCCGGCCTTCGCCAACTGGGCCAAGGTGAACCTGCACCCGCACAAGGTTACTGGCTACACGTCGGTCACGGTCAGTCTGAAACCGATTGCCGGGCTCGCCGGTGATGCAACCGACAGCCAGATGATGGTCATGGCGCATCTGGCGGAGACCTATGGTTTTGACGACATCCGCGTCACGCACGCCCAAAATGTGGTGCTGCCGCACATCGCGCTGGATGACCTTTATGAAGTGTATCGCGAACTTGCCGCCGCGGGGCTGGCAACGGCGAATGAAAGCCTGATCACCGACATGATTGTCTGCCCCGGGCTGGACTATTGCAACCTCGCCAATGCCCGCTCCATTCCAGTCGGTCAGGAGATCCAGAAAGTCTTCGCCGACCCGGCCTATGAGCAGGATATCGGCAAGCTGCACATCAACATTTCCGGCTGCATCAATGCCTGCGGGCACCACCATGTCGGCCATATCGGCATTCTCGGTGTCGACCGTAAGGGAGAGGAGTATTACCAGGTCTCCCTCGGGGGGCGCGCCGATGAGAAAGCTGCCGTCGGCCAGATTATCGGTAAGGCCCTTCGGTATGAGGAAGTGCCGGGCGCCGTCAAAACCATCGTCGATACGTATCGCGACTTGCGGACCAGCGCGGACGAGAAATTCATTGATACGGTCGAGCGCCTTGGCGTCGAACCGTTCCAGGAGGCGATCTATGCCACTGATTAAAAACGGCGCCGAAATCGAAGACACCTGGTCTTTCGTGGAAGACGATACGGACTTGCCGTCTTCAGGATGCGTAACAGTCCCTTTAGCTAAGCTAATCAATAATTCGGACGAAATCCTGGCGCGCAATCAGCAAATTGGCGTGCGGCTTTCGCCCGCCGATGATCCTCATGAGCTCGAGCCGCATCTGGACCGTATCGCATTGATTGAAATAGATTTTCCGAAATATGTGGACGGGCGTGGCTACAGCCAGGCCCAACTTCTTCGACGCCGTCTCGGCTATGCCGGAGAGCTGCGAGCAGTGGGTCATGTGCTGAGAGATCAGATTCTCTATATGAACCGTTCAGGGTTTGACGCTTATCAGACGTCCAGGGCCGACCTAGCTAATGTGTTGAAAGCGCTGGAAGAGTATTCCGCGTTCTATCAACCCGCCGCGGACGGTCAGACATCTGTCTTTTCGAGGCGCCACGCAAAAGGCTAGCGCCATGCCCTATTCGGATATCAAGCTACGGATCGACGAAGACGTAGATCAGCGGCTTGCGCGTTTGAACGGCGAACTTCGTGAAGCGTCCGCGCAGACCATCCTGCGGGCTTCGATCTTGCGCGAATGGCGAGATGAGCTGACCTATGTCTCAAGCTTCGGAGCTGAGAGCGCTGTGATGCTCGCTTTGATTGCCGACGTCGACCCGGACCTTCCGATTGTCTTTCTCGAAACCGGCATGCATTTCCCGCAAACGCTGGATTACAAAGAAGAGCTGATCGAACGCCTCGGCCTGACCAATGTTCGCGATGTACCGCCAGCCGAACATGAGCGCCTGCTTCAGGACCCGAAGAACACGCTCTGGAAAACCGATCCGGATGCCTGCTGCGCCTTGCGCAAAGTGCGCCCGCTTGAGCCTGCGCTCGAAGGCTTCGATGCCTGGATCACGGGGCGCAAGCGGTTCCATGGCGGCGCCCGCATGTCCCTGCCCGTGTTCGAATATGCGAACGGTCGGTTCAAGGTAAATCCAATGGCCGGGTGGACCCAGGAAGACGTGCAGGCCTACTTCAAGCGCCGTGAATTGCCGCGTCACCCGCTGGTGGCTCAGGGCTATCCTTCGATTGGCTGCTGGCCTTGCACCAAGCCTGCTGAGGACCCGAACGATATTCGATCCGGTCGCTGGGCTGGACAGGACAAGTCCGAGTGCGGCTTGCATATCGAAAAGACCGAACGCCCGCGCGTGTTCTAGCGCGCCGTCGTCTCAATCATAATTTCGCCGGAAAGCATGTCATTATCGATGGCATGCTTTCTGTTTTCAGAACGATCTTTGCGCTGCTCTTTCTAAGCTGCATGGCTAATGCGGCGTGGGCGACGCCAGCGAGCGATCTGATCGGCGACGCACTTTTGCAGGAAGCCCTCAGCGCCCAAGCCGACGCGCAGAGTGAGATTGGCAATGATCGTTATCTCAGCGTGATCGACTATCGTGCACCCTCCAATGTTCCACGCTATTTCCTGATCGACACATCGGACATGACGGCTGAAGTTTTCCTGGTCTCGCACGGGCGCGGCTCCGACCCGGACTATGACGGAATGGCGGATCGCTTTTCCAATGTTGAAGGCTCGAAAATGAGTTCGCTCGGGGCGTTCGTCACGGGCAAGACCTACTATGGCAGGCATGGCCTCTCCTTGAAACTGAAGGGTCTTAGCCCGCAAAACGATCTCGCAGAGCAGCGCCTGATCGTAGTTCACGGGGCCGACTATGTGCATGCGGACCGCGCCGTTCTGGGACGCAGCTGGGGATGCCCGGCGCTCGAGCGGA
>JANSXJ010000116.1 GCA_024743015.1 Hyphomonas sp.
CACACTTGTAGCTGGTTGAGCCGTGCCACCGTGGCTTCGAACTGGGCCATCGTCTCGTTCAGAATGTCAGCAACTGGACGTACGCCCTTGATTCGACCCGCAACTTGTCCGGTCAGCGCGATGCCCGCTTCGAGATCACCGCCAAAATATACCTGCTGCGTCCCGGCGAACTCGCCGAAAATATTCTCGACCCCGTCCTGTTCAATCCGTGTGGTGCGCTCTGTGCGCAGGGCTCGCAGCGCCGGGCCCGGGCCATCCCGATTGAGAAAGACCGTATCGGTGGCGTCCGCATCGACGATGGCTTGCTTCCAGTTCTGGTGCACCGGGCTCTCCGCGCTCGACAGGATGCGCGTCCCCATCAGCACCCCTTCGGCGCCAAGAGAGAACGCCGCCGCCATGCTGGCCCCATCCATGATCCCGCCTGCAGCCACGACCGGCACGTCGACCGCTTCGCAAACCTGAGGGATAAGCACCATGGACGCGACATCTTTCGGGTTCTTGAAGCCGCCGCCTTCGCCGCCTTCGACAATCAGCCCATCGACCCCGGCATCAATCGCCCCAAGCGCGGCTTTCAAACTGGGCACGACGTGAAACACTGTCAGCCCGGCCTCTTTCAGCTGACTGGTATATTTCTTTGGGTTCCCCGCCGACGTGGTGACAAATTTGATCCCCTGATCAATCACGAACTGAACGATGTCCGGATCGCGCACAAAGGCCTGCGCCACGTTGACGCCAAACGGCTTGTCGGTGAGATCGCGCATCTTCAGAATTTCCTCACGCACTGCATCAAGCTCGCCAGAGCTGGTCTCGATGATGCCCATGCCACCCGCATTGGAGAAGGCTGAGGATAGTTGCGACCGGGCGATCCAGCCCATTGCTGCCTGAATGATGGGTTTTTCGATCTCGAGCATTTCGGTGATGCGAGTCTTGAGCGCCATGGGAATTCCTGTTCTCGATTGCTGTCGGCGGAGATAAGGCCGCTATCGCTGCGGAAGCGCAAGTGCCTAACGCGTTTGGAACAATCGTCCGCCTTCAGTGATGAAGATAATCGTCAGCGAAGCGACCCCGAGCGCCACAAATCCCCACATGAAGGGGGCGATCGTGCCATCGAACTGGCCCGCGACGAGATAGCCGATAAAACTGGATACGGTTGTCGACGCGAAGCCATAGGCCGCGCTGGCGGTGCCCGCGATCTTGCCCTGCGGCTCCATGGCAAGCGCCGTGAAGTTTGCACCCAGCATGCCAAAGCAGCCAAATGTCAGGCAGAATAGCGGATAGAACAGCCACAATTTCTCTCCGACCGTATAGAGCGTGATCACATTGATCAGGGCGAGCGCAATGAACAGGAGCAACACCGAATGGCTGATCCGGCGCATCCCGAAGCGTTCCACAATCTTGGCGTTCAGGAAATTCGCCGCCGCCAAAGCTGCTGCAACTCCGGCAAACCAGAGCGCAAACGTTTCGTGCTGTTCAAAGACGTCGGTGAAGATCTGCTCCGAGGCTGCGACGAACGCAAACAATGCCCCGAATATGACGCCGCTGGCGCACATGTATCCAAATGTGATGCGCGTGGTCAGAACCTGCCAATAGGCCCTGCCTGTCTGGTTCGGGTTGAGCGGCTGCCGGTCATCCTCGGCGAGCGTCTCGGGCAGCCGGATCTGAATCCAGGCCAGGTTGAGCATCGCGGCAACGCTGAGCAGGCCAAACGTCCACTGCCAGGGCGCAACCAGCATGACGCCTGCGCCAATGGTCGGCGCCAGAATTGGAACCACCATGAATACGGTCATGACGAGCGACATAATTCGCGCCATTGCCCGACCGGCGAGCAGGTCCCTCACGATGGAAACCGCGATCACGCGCACGCCGCTCGCGAAGATGCCTTGAATGAATCTGGCAATCAGAAGCGTGGCAAAGGAGTTGGTGGCGATACAAGCAAGACCGGCAATCGCATAGCCAACCAGGCAAAGGCTGAGCAGACCTTTTCGCCCGAAACGATCCGAAATCGGCCCAAACACCAATTGCGGCGCGCCGAATCCGGCAATGTAGGCAAAGATGACCAGTTGCTGATCATTGTCGCGAGTCAGGCTGTAATGTTCGGATATATTGCTGAGCGCCGGCAGCATGATGTCGATCGCGAGCGCGTTGAGCGACATCAGCGCGGCGACCATGATGACCAGCTCCCATTGCGGCATCGGAAGGGAAGGTGGCTGCACCTCTTCCATTGCTGCTGCATCGGGACTGCTCACGGGACCAACTCTCTTTGAAACCAAGGCGCGGGTTGTGCGCCTCTCGCCTTTTCCGTGCAAGCTTTTTCTGAGACAATTATTCAACCGCGGCACGGATTGATTGAGTCTTCGCCGCTTTTCAGGCATGGCGCCGGTCTGAGCGCTTGGAACGTGTTTGAAAACAGATCGATCGACATGGCAGAATCTAAATCTCCATTTGCTGGCGGACCGCTGAAGACCTTTGGGCGACGTGGCGGGCGACCGCTATCCGGGCGCCAACGCGTCCTGATGGACGAGGTGTTACCAAAACTGCGTGTGCCAATCGTTGCGGGAGAAGCGCTGGATCCATGCACGCTCTTCGAGGATGCATCAGAGATCTGGCTGGAAATCGGCTTTGGCGGCGGTGAACATGTCAGCGGGCAAGCGGCAGCGAATCCGTCTGTCGGTATCCTGGCGAGCGAGGTGTTCTTTGAGGGGATCGCAAAACTGCTCGGGCAAGTCGCAGATGCAGGACTGGAGAATGTTCGCATCTGGCCCGAGGATGCCCGCGAGATGGTCGATGGATTAGCCGCGGGCAGCATTGACCGGGCGTTTATCCTCTTCCCTGACCCGTGGCCGAAGGCGCGCCACCAGAAACGCCGGATCATCCAGCCGGACTTCCTCGATGCACTGTCGAGAATCATGAAACCGGGGGGGCAGGTTAGATTTGCAACAGATGTGGAGTCTTACGCGGACGAAGCGCTGGAACGCTTTCTCGCGCATCCTGCCTATGCCTGGACCGCAAGATCGGCGGATGACTGGCGGATCGCGCCGACTGATCACATTGAAACCCGCTACCAGATGAAGCGCCTGGGCGATATCGAGCCGGTTTATTACGACTTCACAGTCTCTCGCCAAAGCTGATTGACGCCTCTCAAGACGCGCATAAGATCACAACCGAAAATGAGAGAATATTCAATGCGTCTGGTTTTGAGTCTGTTTTTAATGGTCATGAGTGGGTGGCTGAGCGCTCCCGCCCTCGCTCAGGAATATGATGTCACCGACATCGTTGCAGCGAGCGACACGTTCCTGGCCGATCCCTCCGAAACCAATCGCAAGACGCTTATGGCCGCGTTGGAAGACTATACCGGCGAAGCAACTGTGCAATCCGTCAACGCTTATGTGCGCCTGCTCATGCATGACGCCACCGGTGGCAGTGACGAAAACCTGATTGAATCAGCAACCCGCGCAACGGCGCATCTTGAACCGGTCGCCGACATTCTGCCGAAGCAGTATCTTGAAGCAAGATTTCTGGCTGCGGTTGCACAGTTCAATCATGCCCCAGACCCCGAATTGATGCTCGAAATGGCGCATGTCGAGGGCCGCGCCCGGGCGTTCACGGACGAGATTGGCGAACACCCCGACTGGGCGGAAACACTGAAATGGAAGGCCGATGCCTGGGGTATGGCAATGGGAGCATATTTTGAAAGCACCCGCAGGCGACCCCCTTCAAGGGACGAAATTCAAACCATTCTTGCAAGTTATGGTGCCGACGTGGAGACTCGAAATGCGCTTGCTGAGCGCTCGCTGGACGAAGATGGACTTCCTTTCTGCCCAGGAAAGATGATCCAGCGACCGGCCATGAGATACCCCGCTGGACAGGCCAATCGCGGTCGGATCGGCGCGGTCGTGATGCATTTTGACCTCGACCCAGCAGGTAAAGTCGTCAATCCAACGGTCCGCGCATCAGTGCCGGAAGGCGTCTTTGACGAGAAATCGACTCGTGTGGTCGGCAAATGGCGATTCAAACCGGAGAACAAGAATGCCGTCGGCGTCTCCTGCCGTCTGGAGCGCACAAATGTTGTGATACCGCTGGTGTTTACAATTCGCTGATCCGGTTTTGCTTGACCAGAACGCCAGAATATGAGCCTCTCTCGCCATCGAATACGGCCGGTCTGAATTGAGAAGACCCCGCCAGACCGGCGGATAATTAAAGTCCCTACCTCTCCGTAATCGACTTCGCGACCAGCTGCACAGTGCAGTCTCGGCGCAAATCAACGGAAAGGGCTGACATGGCCACCGGAAAAGTGAAGTGGTTCAACGCCACAAAAGGATTTGGATTTATCGTGCCTGATGAAGGCGGAAATGATGTCTTTGTACATATTTCAGCGGTCGAAAAGTCGGGCCTGCAAGGGCTCCAGGACAATCAACCGATTGAGTATGAGCTCTATCACGATGAGCGTCGCGGCAAGACCTCTGCGGTCGATCTGAAACTGATCTAGACATTTACGATGTTTGCGCCTATCTAGGCGCCAAGTCGAAACATATCGGCGGCGGTTCCGGGAACGGGGCCGCCGCTTTTCTTTGTCCGAAAGCCTAGCCTTGATCACAACCAGCCCACAGGAAGAACGCATCCTTGCAATGGCCAACCCGCTTGCCCGGGAGCTTGGCCTCGACATCGTGCGCATTCGTATCATGGGCGGGAAGCGACCGCTTCTGCAGATCATGATCGAGAAAGCAGGCGGGGCCCCAACCGATGTCGAGGACTGTGCCACATTCTCGCGAAACCTGTCCCCAGTGTTGGAAGCTGAAGATCCGATCAGCGAAGCGTACCGGCTGGAAGTCTCCACGCCGGGCATAGATCGCCCGCTGACGCGCGTCGGTGATTTTGGCCGCTGGGTCGGTCATCTTGCCAAGTTGGAGCTGGTTATGCCGCTTGACGGCCGTCGCCGGTTTCAAGGCACGATCGAGCGCGAAGATGAGCACGGCGTTGCCATCTTGCTCGAAGATGACAGCGAGCTGGTTGCGCAGGTTCATGAGATGAGCAAAGCCAGCTTGATCCTGACCGATGAGCTTATCGACGCCGCAACCGCCGACGGCACCCTGCCTCCGCAGCCCGGTGATGACACCTTTGAAGGCCTCGAAACTGATGAGGCCGAAACCGATACAATTGAAGATAACCTAGAGAGTGGAGCTTAAAGCCATGTCGAATGTTGGCGTTTCCGCAAACCGTCTTGAAATCATGCAAATCGCGAAAGCGGTTGCCGAAGAGAAAGCGATTGATCGCGCCATCGTCATTGAGGCGATGCAGGAAGCGATCGAAAAAGCTGCAAAGTCTCGCTATGGCCAGGAGCATGATATTCGCGCCATCATCGATCACGAGACCGGCGAGCAGACGCTTTGGCGCGTTCAGACAGTCGTTGCTGACGACGAGGTTGAGGATGCTGCGCAACAGATCTCTCTGAAAGACGCCAAGAAACTGGACGCCAGCCTGGAAATCGGCAGCGAGATCACGGAAGAGCTTCCGCCATTCGATTTCGGCCGGGTTGCGGCGCAAACCGCCAAACAGGTCATCATGCAGAAGGTGCGTGATGCTGAGCGGCAGCGCCAATATGACGAATACAAGGATCGCGAAGGCGAGATCATCAACGGGATCGTCAAGCGGGTCGAGTATGGCCACGTCATTGTCGATCTGGGCCGCGCTGAAGGTATCATTCGCCGCAATGATGGCATCCCGCGCGAGAATTTCCAGCCAAACGATCGCGTTCGCGCCTACCTGTACAAAGTCAGCCGCGAGATCAAAGGCCCGCAGATCTTCCTGTCTCGCGCCCACCCTGACTTCATGGTGAAACTGTTCGCAGCAGAAGTCCCTGAGGTTTATGAGGGCGTGATCGAAATCCGCTCTTGCGCCCGTGATGCGGGATCTCGCGCCAAGATCGGCGTGATCTCGAATGACAGCTCTATTGATCCCGTTGGGGCATGTGTCGGTATGCGCGGCGCCCGGGTTCAAGCTGTGGTCGGAGAACTGTCCGGCGAGAAGATCGACATCATTCCGTGGAACTATGATGACGCAACTTTCATCGTGAATGCGTTGCAGCCGGCCGAGGTCTCGAAAGTGGTTCTCGACGAAGACGAGCACCGTGTTGAAGTCGTTGTTGCAGATGACCAGTTCCCCCTGGCCATTGGCCGCCGCGGACAAAACGTTCGCCTCGCGTCGCAACTGACAGGCTGGCAGATCGATCTCGTGACCGAGACGGACGATTCCGAGCGCTATCAGCTCGACTTCCAGCGCCGCACTGACTTGTTCATGCAGGCTCTCGATGCCGACGAAACGCTGGCGCAGCTGCTGGCATCAGAAGGCTTCGGAGAAGTTGAGGACATTGCCTATATTGCTCCCGAAGAGTTCATGCAGGTCGAAGGCTTCGACGAAGACGTCGCGGCCGAAATCCAGGAACGCGCCCGCGAATATCTTGAAAAGCTCGCTGCAGAGCAAGATGCCAAGCGACTGGAACTCGGCGTTGAAGACGCCGTCATGGAACTCGACGGCATGTCTCCGGGCTTTGCTGTGAAGCTCGGCGAGAACGACGTTAAGACCGTCGAGGATGTTGCTGGCCTGGTGCCAGACGACCTCACCGGTTGGCGCGAAAACACTAAGGAAGGCAAGCCAGTCTGGCAGGAAGGCATCCTGAAGAAAGGCGAAATGCGCAAAGACGATGCGCAGCTTTTCATCATGAAAGCCCGCGTCATTGCCGGTTGGATCGAGCCAGAAGCGCTCGAGCAGCTGGAAGCTGAGATGGCCGCTGAAGCCGCTGGCGAGGAACCGCAAGACCTGACCGAAGAAGAGCGCGCGCTTCTGGCGCTCGGCGAACTCGGTAAGTCCACCGCGAGCGACGACGCCGTTGCCGAGGAAACCCTGGATGTCAGCGACGAAGACATCCTGGCTGAATTGGAAGGCCTCGATCTCGACGAGGATCTTCTCATGGAGGGCGGCGACGATGCCGCAGAGCCTCAATGATCCTGACCAGCGCCTAGAGGCGCAACAGGCTTCGCGCGCTGGCCGATTGCTTCGCCAGTGTGCGGTGACGCGTGAGCGCCTGGCGCCCGACGCGCTCATCCGCTTTGTGCGAAGCCCCGATGGAATCGTCGTTCCGGACGGATTCGGCAAACTTCCAGGCCGCGGCGTCTGGGTTTCCGCCGATCAGGAAACGCTGAACACCGCCCTGCAGTCGGATGCGTTTTCCAGAGCCTTCAAAGCCAGATCCACCCCGATGGAGGGCCTGGCCGATGAAGTCGAGCGTCAGCTATTGCAGCGCTGCACTGGGCTGCTTGGCATGGCGAAAAAGAGCGGCGCGGCCGTGCTTGGATTTGACCAGGTGCGCGACTATATCCGCAGACAAGAGCCAGGCTTACTTCTAGAAGCGAGCGATGGTGCAGAAGATGGCCGGAACAAGGTTCATTTTCTTGCTAAGGCGATATATGAAGACGTCAAAGTCGCGGGCGCTCTGTCGTCCGCTGAATTGGGCATGGCCTTTGGGCGGCAGCATGTGATACATGCGCTGCTTGAACACGGTTCTCTTGCGGATGCCTTCTCGGTTGCCTATCGGCGACTGACAGGATTCCGCGTTGCGCCCGAGACAGGCTGGTTCTCCGGCGGACGAGAGAAGAAAGTATAGGAGGGGCGAACTTTTCGCCTCGAATGAAAGGTTAAACACCAGGGTACGCATGAGCGATACGAAAGACAAAGGCACGACTGGCGGGCGCAAGCCACTGACTGTTTCACGCGGATCCGGATCCGGCACCGTGAAGCAGACCTTTAGCCATGGGCGGTCCAAACAGGTCGTGGTCGAAACTAAAAAACGCCGCACCGTCGGGGCGCAGACCAAGCCTGGTGCAGCAAAGCCCGGAGCGACCGGCAAGAAGGCGGCACCTGCCGGGAAGCAGCAATCCAAGCTGGCGGCCGCAGCTGCGAAACTCGGGATCACTGAAGAAGAGCTGATCCAGCGCCAGAAAGTCCTGCTGCAACGCAAGAAGGCTGAAGAGTCGCGTAAGGCCGAGCAAGAAAAGCAAAACGCGCGCTCCAAGGCCCTGGAAGAAAAACAGCACGCTCAGAAGCAAAAAGAAAAAGAGCGCGAAGAAGCTGAAGCACGTCGCAAGACGGAAGAGGCCGAGCGCAAGAAGGCGGAAGCTGAAGCCAAGAAAAAGTCTGAACCTGAAACGGCGAAGGCCTCTCGCGGAGAACGCGGCGGCGGAAAGCGCGATGCAGCACCAAGCCAGGCCGATCTCGAAGCAGCAGCGAACTCCGCCTCCAGTCGCCGCAAAGGCGGACGCAATGATCGCGATGACCGCAATCGCCGCGATCAAGGCGGCGGTCGTGGTGGCCGTGGTGGTGACTCGAAACGACGCCGCGGAAAACTGACGATTGCTTCGGCTCTGGGTGATGACGGCGATCGCCAACGTTCCCTCGCTTCCGTTAAGCGAGCGCGCGAACGTGAGCGCGAACGGCGCATGGGTAATGAGCAATCGGAAAAGCTCTCCGTAGAGGTGACGCTGCCGGAAACCATCACGCTGCAAGACCTAGCCGGTCGCATGAATGAGCGCGTCGCGGACGTCGTGAAATTCATGATGCAGCAAGGCGAAATGCTGCGCGGCAACGATATTATCGATGCGGATACCGCAGAACTGATCGCGGAAGAGTTTGGACACACCGTGAAACGCGTGTCTGAAGCTGACGTGGAAATTGGCCTGGAAGGCACCGAAGACGATCCGAAGGATCTCGTTGGACGTCCACCAATCGTCACGATCATGGGTCATGTTGACCACGGCAAGACATCACTGCTCGATGCACTGCGGTCTACCGATGTCGTGTCTGGCGAAGCAGGCGGGATTACCCAGCATATTGGTGCCTACCAGGTTCAGCTGAAATCTGGCGACAAAATCAGCTTCCTCGATACGCCGGGCCACGCAGCCTTCTCTGCCATGCGTGCCCGCGGCGCGAATGTCACCGATATCGTCATCCTCGTGGTCGCGGCGAATGACTCTGTCATGCCGCAGACTATCGAAGCCATCAAACACGCCAAGGCTGCGGAAGTTCCGATCATCGTTGCCGTGAACAAGGTTGACCTTCAGGATGCAGATGCAAGCCGGGTTCTCACCGATTTGCTGCAGCATGATATTCAAGTCGAAGCGATGGGCGGTGAGGTTCAGGCTGTTGAAGTCTCAGCCCTCAAGAAGACCGGTCTGGACGAGCTGACAGAAGCGATCACGCTCCAGGCGGAGCTTCTCGAACTGACGGCAAACCCGAAACGCGAAGCCGATGGCATTGTCGTGGAATCGCAACTCGACAAAGGTCGCGGCCCGGTCGCGACTGTCCTGGTCAAACGCGGAACACTGAAACGCGGCGATATTGTCGTCGCTGGTGCCCAGTGGGGCAAAGTGCGCGCCCTGGTGAATGAGCGAAATCAGCAGATGAAGGAGGCTTTGCCTTCCATGCCCGCGGAGATCCTTGGTCTCGATGGCACGCCTGAACCAGGTGACGCATTCAACGTTGTCACCACCGAAGCCCGCGCGCGAGAAATCACCGAGTATCGTCAGCGCATGAAGCGCCAGATGCAGGGCGTTGCCACGCAGCGCGCATCTCTGGAGCAATTCATGACCAGCCTGAAAGACGGCTCGGCTGATACCAAAGATCTGCCAATCGTCCTGAAGGGCGATGTGCAGGGCTCAGTCGAAGCCATCACGCAGTCGCTGGAGAATATCTCCACCGAAGAAGTTCGCGCCAATGTTATCTATGGTGCGGCCGGCGGTATTTCCGAAAGCGATATATTGCTCGCCCAGTCTTCTGGCGCACCCGTCTTCGCGTTCAATGTCCGCGCCAACAAGCAAGCGCGCGAACTGGCAGAAAAAGAAGGCGTCGAAATTCGCTACTATTCGATCATCTATGAGCTGATCGATGATGTGAAAGCCTCACTGTCCGGCATGCTGGAGCCAGAGAAGAAAGAAACCTTCATCGGCTACGCAGACA
>JANSXJ010000509.1 GCA_024743015.1 Hyphomonas sp.
ATCGAACACGACCGCACGGACATCGAAGTCGTTGCGATCAACGATCTTGGCCCTGTCGAAACAAATGCCCACCTGCTCCAATACGATACGGTACACGGCAAGCTGAACGAAGAAGTCACCGTCGACGGTGACGTGATCCGTGTCGGCAATCGCGCTTTCAAGTGCACCGCCATCCGCAACCCGGCAGAACTGCCGCATGCCGAGATGGGCATCGACATCGCGTTCGAATGCACCGGAATCTTCGCGTCCAAGGAAAAAGCCGCTGCACACCTCGAAGCTGGCGCCAAGCGCGTCCTCGTCTCTGCGCCTGCTGGCGGCGCCGACAAAACGATCGTTTACGGTGTGAACCACGAAACGCTAGGCGCTGACGACCTGGTTGTCTCAAATGCCTCTTGCACAACCAATTGCTTGTCACCGGTGGCGAAAGTCCTGAATGACACTGTCGGCATCGAACGTGGTTACATGACCACGGTTCACGCCTATACGGGCGACCAGCCAACGCTCGACCGCATGCACAAGGATCTCTACCGTGCACGTGCAGCAGCAAGCTCGATGATCCCGACCTCGACCGGTGCTGCCAAAGCTGTCGGCCTCGTTCTGCCGGAACTCGACGGCAAACTGAACGGCTCGGCGGTTCGCGTCCCAACCCCAAACGTCTCGATGATCGACCTGGTTTTCGATGCGGGCCGTGAAACGACGGTTGAAGAGATCAACGCAGCGATCAAGGCGGCCGCAGATGGCCCGATGAAGGGCGTCCTTGGCTATTCCGACAAGCCGCTGGTTTCAGCCGATTTCAATCATGACCCGCACAGCTCGACCTTTGCTGCCGACGGAACCAATGTCACCGATGGCACCCTCGTTCGTGTACTCAGCTGGTACGACAATGAGTGGGGCTTCGCGACCCGCATGAGCGATACCGCGCTGCACATGGCGAAATTCCTTTAGGCTTTGATGCACGAATGGGTAGCTTTAAAACTCTCGATGATCTGGACCTGACTGGTAAGGCAGTTCTGACGCGCGTTGATATCAATGTCCCGGTCGAAAACGGCCGGGTCACAGATACAACCCGGATCGACAAGGTGGCTCCGACCATCCTGAAAATCCTCGAAAAGGGCGGCAAGCCCGTGCTTCTCGCGCATTTCGGCCGCCCCAAAGGCCAGCCCAATCCGGACATGTCGCTGCGTGTGACGGTCCCAGCGCTGGAGGCTGCCCTCGGCAAGACGGTGACTTTCATTGAACGTCCGGATCGCGGCGCGATAGATGCCACTGGCGATGATGCCGTCATCCTGATCGAGAACACCCGCTTCTCGTCCATGGAAACAGACAATGACCCCAGAATGGCGGGCTTCCTCGCCACCCTGGGTGATGTCTACTGCAATGATGCCTTCTCAGCGGCGCACCGTGCGCATGCCTCAACCGAAGGCGTCGCTCGGCTGTTGCCGAATTGCGCCGGATTGTTGATGCAGGCCGAGCTCGACGCACTCGATGCGGCGCTCGGGTCGCCGAAGCGACCGGTGCTCGCCGTGGTGGGCGGAGCGAAAGTCTCCTCCAAGATCGATTTGCTCAAGAACCTGGTCTCCAAAGTCGACGCACTCGCGATTGGTGGGGGCATGGCGAACACATTCCTGGCGGCGCGCGGCTACAGCATCGGCAAGTCACTCTGCGAGCATGATCTCACCGACACGGCGAAACAGATCGAGGCGAATGCCAAAGCCGCCGGTTGCGATATCCTGCTGCCGATGGATGTCGTCGTCGCCAAGGACTTCGCGGCCAATGCACCGCATCGCACATGCGGTCTGGATGAAGTGGCTGATGATGAAATGATTCTGGATGCGGGCCCGCAGACGGTCGCCATCCTGGCATCTGCCCTTGATGTCGCCAACACGCTGGTCTGGAATGGCCCGTTGGGCGCGTTCGAAATGGAACCCTTTGATAAAGCAACCGTTCAGGCTGCCCAAGCAGCAGGCACGCGCTGTAAATCAGGTGCTCTGATTGCCGTTGCCGGTGGAGGGGACACAGTCGCAGCGCTAAACCATGCGAAAGTGGCGCAGGACTTTACGCATATCTCCACGGCCGGTGGCGCGTTTCTTGAATGGATGGAAGGCAAGCCCCTTCCCGGTGTTGAGGCACTTAAAGGCAGTTAAATGACACACAGTTTCTTCTTCCGCTGGCCAGGCAAGACCGCGGAAGCAGAGGCCACCCAAAAGACAGCGGTGTCAGTTTCAAATTCAACCAA
>JANSXJ010000570.1 GCA_024743015.1 Hyphomonas sp.
CACGCGATCCTGAGATGGACACAGGAGACATCGGTCGAATGGCACTACATCGCGCAAGGCAAGCCGATGCAGAATGCGTTCGTTGAAAGCTTCATCGGCAGGTTCAGGGACGAATGCTTGAACGAGAACCTGTTCAATACACTTTCCGAGGCGAGAAGCCTCATCGAGGAATGGAGGATCGATTACAACACAGCGCGACCGCATACATCGCTTGGTGGGTTGGCGCCCGCCATCTACGCAAACCGGCCTGCTTCGCCAGAGCTATTTGACCGCTTAGCTCAGCAGGCCTTGACCACAACACTCAACAGAGAAACAAACGTGAACAGACTCTCCACCTGAACGGCCCCGATCAGGGGGCTAGGTCAATCAGCACCAATATCACAATGGACCACGCAGGTGAGCCTGAGCACAAAGCCTATCACGGACGCAGTGCCAGATCCTGAAAAATGGAGGAGGACATCAAGACCAAGACAATCAATTGACGCCGCTTGCGGCACCAAGCGGCGGCGCCAAATACTCGAACCGAACCAGAGCCTCCGTTCCGAAACAGCCGCAAACGTCCGAAAACTGACACCGAAGAAAGGCCGAGATCGGTCGCTTCTGCCAGTGTCCCCAGCCGGTTCATTGTTCAGTCGTCAAGATGGGCATCTCGATATCACGATTGGTGCTGTCACTAGCGAAATCAAACAAGGCTGGTTGCTGAAGGAAACCGACGGACTTCAGGCGAGCATCCGAGTGCATACTCACTGCAGCGCGGTCCGTTTGGATCCGACCACCCGTGATCATTTCATTGTGAAGTGTGGGCACTCGCGTCTCTGCGTATCGAAGGAGTTCGCCAAACGAGACCAGCCGGTCCGTCGGCTGATAGTCCGCTACTCCCAGATCGAGCCCTTCGCGAAACATCGCGTAGCTCAATACGCCGTGCCGGAGTTCTGCAGACTCAAGCGCAACTCCCTCGGTCTGGCTGGCCGTGAGAACTCGCATCTGCTTGTCATAGGCCAACTGCCCAAGTCCTCGGCTGCCCATCGGACCTGGTTTGAACCCGCCACCCTCGACCGACGCCGCTGAATTGCAGGCATCGATAACCAGAACCATGTTCCCTGCTTGGATGTTGCGAAAAAGGCGAGCCAGACGGTCGCTATTGAGCGTCTGCTGCAGACTATCTTGCGTGATCTCTCGGCCATGAGATCCGAGACCGAAGTTGCTGGGAAAAAGATGGAATTGTCCGTCTCGACCTGCAAGCCCGTGCCCTGCGAAGAAGAAATACACGAAGTCACCTGGTCGCGCTGGCCGCAACTCTTCAGCGCCGGCAATCCCGGCGAGGATCTGCGCGTTCGGTTCGCTGCCCCCGAGCCTGGCCAAGACCGACTCGATCTGTTCGCGACTGGCCCGGTCTTCGTCTTGACCGTTGCCATCGTGATTGTGCGCGGACACCAGTTCCAATGTCACCACTCGACCGAACCCGCCGCCAGCCCTTAGCCGCGCCGATACTGTCTCCGACGAAAGCCGCGCATCAGCGCTTGCGTAGTTGAGATCCCAGGCCGAGTTTGCGTATTTGTCGACGCCCACGCTGATTACATAAGCCGTGGGCAGTTCTGCGGTGCTGACATCTTCAGGATCCGGCAA
>JANSXJ010000432.1 GCA_024743015.1 Hyphomonas sp.
GCGCGGAAATGCGCAGTATGGAGCCGGATTACCCCAAAAAGTCAGGAACGCGAGAGAATGGCCGACAAGGACAAAAAGAACAGTGTTGGTCCGATTACCTTTGCCCGCCAGGTGCAGGCCGAGGGTCGGAAGGTTACCTGGACATCAACGCCTGAAACCATTCAGGCGACGATCATGGTGGTCGTTATGTCGATTATCATCGCGCTATTTCTGTTCCTGTCTGACCAATTGATTGCAATGGTCATCCGTCTTCTCACGGGTCTGGGAAGCTAGACCCCACAATAAGGAGTGCTTCGCCTATGGCTGAGGCTAAATGGTACATCGTTCACGCCTATTCGAATTTCGAAAAGAAAGTGGCGCAAGCGATTCGAGATCAGGCTGCGATGAAGGGCCTAGAGGACATGATCGAGGAGCTCGAAGTCCCGACCGAAGAAGTTGTTGAGGTTGTCCGCGGCAAGAAGAAAACGATCGAGAAGCGCTATTTCCCGGGCTACGTCCTGATGAAGGCGAAGATGACCGACGATGTCTACCACCTGGTCAAGGACACGCCGAAAGTAACAGGGTTTCTTGGCGCCGATGGCGGCAAGCGACCGTTGGCGGTTCCTCAAAGAGAAGTGGATCGTATTCTTGGCACGTCTGACGAGCCTGTCGAGGAGCGTCCAAAGCCAACAATCGTCTACGAGATTGGTCAGGAAGTTCGCGTCAACGAAGGGGCTTTCCAGGGCTTCGAAGGGACGGTCGAGGAATTCGACTCAGAGACGGGCCGCATGAAGGTGAATGTCTCGATCTTTGGACGCGCTACACCGGTCGATCTGGACTTTTCACAAGTCGACAAGATCGCTTAACCGGACAAGTCCGTTCAATCAGGTAACCCGCGCTCGCCCGAGTGCGGGTTTTCTATTTGAGCTGTTCAACCAGGCGCTGTGTCGCTGGATCGTCCGCCTTGGATTCGCCGCGCAGGACCGGCTTGAGGCGCGTTGCCATGGTCTTCCCGCGCTCGACGCCCCATTGATCGAAGCTGTTGATCTGCCAGAGCACACCGGCGAGATAGGTCCGATGCTCGTAAAGTGCGATCAAGGCACCCAGGCGCGCGGGGGTTAGTTCTTCGGTGTGCAGAATGGTCGAGGGGCGCCCACCAGGGTGGATCTTCTGCCGAGCTATATGCGCGGGCAGGTCCGGCTCTTCTGCATTGATTTCGGAGAGACTTCGTCCGTTCGCGAGCACTTCTGCCTGCGCAAGCGCATGCGCCGTGAGCGCTTCGACGCCGTCACCATCGCTGCGACTGCCAGGTGCGAGGATAAACTCGGTCGGCACGATATGCGTGCCTTGGTGTAACCATTGGTGATAGGAGTGCTGCCCAACGGAGCCTTCGCCGCCCCAAAGTAGCGGTGCGGTTGGCAGGGGCGCGTCGTGACCTTCAGGCCCAACGGATTTACCGTTCGATTCCATTTCGAGCTGCTGCAAATAGGTCGGCAGCATACGCAGGCGCCGGGAATAGGCGAGGACTGCGCGAGAGCCGAAACCCATGAAGCTTGTGTTCCAGAAATCCAGCAATGCCAGTCGTGCGGCGAGATTGTCCTTCAGGGGGGCGGTTTTGACATGTCGGTCCATGTCTGCCGCCCCGTCCAGGAAGTCGCGGAATGTCTCGACCCCAAAGCTCGCCATGACGGCAACCGAGGCCGCTGACCAAATGGAGTATCGTCCGCCGACACTTAGCGGCATATCGAGCGTGGTCGCGGGCACGCCGTTCAACCATTTGGTGGCCCGATCCGGGTTTGCAGTTACCAGTAAGAGATGGTTTGCGGCCTCGGCCGGTCCAAGCGCCGACTCCAGCCAGGTTTTTGCGCGTTCGAGATTGTACAGCGTCTCCTCAGTCCCAAACGATTTGGAGATGCCGATGATCAGCGTCTTGCCAGGATCGAGACCGGCGAGCGCCAGCTCCAGGTCCAGCGGGTCAACATTTGCACAGAATCGCAACTCCACATGCGACAGCAATCGGTCAGCAAACGCATCCGCATAAAGCCGTGGTCCGAAATCCGAACCTCCGATGCCGATGTGAACAATCGCCGACACAGTCGTGTCCGCAGCAAGTGCAGTGGCTTTGTGCAAGGCATTGACCGTGGTCGCGTGTTCAGTGGCGGTCAGATCGCTTTCAGGCGGCAGACGCAGCGCCCAGTGCAGCGCCGGGCGATCTTCCGATGGATTAACGATCGCAGCCGAAAACAAGTCTTCTATCGCTCCGGTCAGGTTCTCCTGCTGGGCATATTCGAGCAGGGCCGCCTCGACCTCCGCGGACACAAATTGGCGCGAGACATCCGCCGTCCAACCTGCAGCCTTCATGGGAGCAGGGGTGTGCGCCGCTGCGAGGTCGCGCAATTCGCTGGCCTTCGCCTTCGCCGCCAGGTTGTTCAGCTCGTCAAAAGTCATGAGAATTCCATTTCTAATCGCAGTAATAAACCGTCAGAGCCTGTCCAGCGGCGCGTTTCATGATGCTGACGGGGGCCGATGCATGTGCTGATTCGAAAACAGCTTTCTTCTCCTCGCCAGTAATGAGCAGGAGCACATTGCGCGCATAGGCGACGCAAGGCTGTGTCAGGGTCATCCGCAAGAGATTCGGACCGGTCACGTCACTCTGGATGGCTTCGACCGCGGCCACCACGGAGGTTGAGTCGGGCGAGATCGCATTCTCATAGCCGCGCCCGCCATGGAACCATGACAGCGTATGAGCGTCTGGTCCCATGCCGAGCAACATCACATCGGTCAGCGCGGCGTCCTGATAGAGGTCATTGACCTGTTCGACGGCAGTGAACGGATCGCTGCCGGGGATTTTCATCGGCCTGTAGTCGGCGGCAGCGGCATTGTTCTGCAGCAACGTCCGCTCCATCATCGCCCCGTTGGAGGCGGGATGATCGACATCGACCCAGCGCTCATCGCAAAGACCAACCAGAACTTTTTCCCAGGCGAGGTCTGCACGCGAAAGGGCTTCATAGATTGGGCCGGGTGTGGTTCCGCCCGAGCCCATGAACACGGCGCTGTCTCGCCGATCAATAGCGTCCTTCAATGCGTTGCTAATCCAGTCTGCAGCGGCGGCCTGGAGGGCGTCTTTGCTGTCGAAAGTCTTGAATACATA
>JANSXJ010000163.1 GCA_024743015.1 Hyphomonas sp.
CGATCTGCAAGAGCGGGACTCCGTTCGCTTGCGAATTTCGTGTGGCCTCAGCGCTCCATCATTTCGGGCGATCGGCATAGCGGCGATGGTCCACTAACACCGGACGAGTTTGCGCAGGTAAACTTCCTGAACGGTACTGGGTGTCGCTCGTGCGCCATGCCTTTGGAACTGGACATTGGACAGGAAACCTTGTGCGGGGCATGCGCATCAAAGGCCCAGAAATGGGATCAGGCGCGCGCGGCAATCGCCTATGATGATATTTCACGTCAGGCTATTCTGGAATTGAAGCATGCGGGCCGACGTGATGGCCTCGGCACAATGGCGAACTGGATGGCGCTGGCCGGGCGCGAAATCCTGCCGGAAACAGATTGGCTGGTGCCGGTACCACTGCACTATCAACGTCTGGCATCGCGCGGCTTCAATCAATCTGCCTGGCTCGCGCAAGCTGTTTCACAGAAGACGGGCACATTGGCCCTGGTGGATGCGCTCTCACGCAAACGCAACACGCCGAGCCAGGGTGGGCTCACAGCGCGCCAGAGACGCCGCAACGTGGCGGGTGCGTTCGAAGTTCGCAAATCGCGTCAGGCGCGCATCAAAGGGAGCACGGTCACGCTGGTCGATGATGTTATGACCACTGGCGCCACGCTCGCAGCTTGTGCCAAGGTCCTCAAGAAAGCCGGAGCGACCCGCGTCAACGTGCTGGTGCTCGCACGCGTTGTCAGAGAAGCCGACGTCACCATATAAGAGGCGAACCGAAACAAAGGATCGCCCAGAAAATGGCTAAAGTGACCATCTATACCCGCGCATTCTGCCCCTATTGCTCGCGCGCCATGAGCTTGCTCAAGCAAAAGAATGTGGACATCAACCATATTGATGCGGGTATGGATTCGAAGAAAAAAGCTGAAATGATCCAGAAGTCCGGCGGCGCCCGCACTTTTCCGCAGATCTTTGTCGGCGACATCCACATTGGCGGGTGCGATGAGATGATGGCCCTGGAACGCGCCGGCAAACTGGATGCACTTCTGGCGGCATAATGATCAAGTACGCGCTCATCTGCTCCGATTGTGAGGCTGAGTTCGAGGCCTGGTTTGCCTCGTCAGATGCCTATGACAAACAGTCTGAGCGCGGACTTGTGGAATGCATTGAGTGCCATGGCACAAATGTCGGCAAAGCGATCATGGCGCCCGCGGTTTCGGGTACAAAGAAATCGGGTCCGCCAGATCCCCAAAAAGTGTTTGGCAAGCTCGCTGCCAAGGCTCGCCAGCATGTGGCGGAGAATTTCGATTATGTCGGCGACGGTTTCGCGACGGAGGCTCGCGCGATGCACTATGGAGAGATCGACCATAAACCGATCTGGGGTGAAACCACCGCCGAAGAGCGCGAGGCGTTGAAGGAAGAGGGTGTGCCAGCAGAGCCTCTGCATCCGGCGTTCGCGCCGGCGAAGCCGCGCGATGAGGATAAGCTGAACTGACCCTCTCGCCGCGGATTGAGAGCGATCGCGCTAGTTTGCTTCAATAAATGCCACCAAATTCGAGACCAGTTCTTCAGGATTGTCTTCCTGAATGAAGTGATTTCCGCCTGTGATGGTCGTGTGCGGTTGTCCCTGAGCGCCGGGCACTGTCTCTTGCCAGATCTTATCGCCGCCCGCCGTCACCGGGTCGCTGTCGCCAAAGGCGGTCAGGAAAGGCTTGTCCCAATTGGCATAGAACTCATCCATGACTTTCTGGTTCTGACGCAATTGCGACGGGACCAGATACGGAAAAACGCGGATCGCGGCCTTGTATTGCTCATCCGGGAAGGGTGCAGCGTATCCAGCGAGTTCCGCGTCAGACAAGGTCCGGCTCGTCGCTGATTGAAACAGGGTCGGAAGGTCGAAGTTCTCCGAATGCATCGCCCAGGCGATCCAGCGGGTGAACCGGAACTCTCCATTGTCGGCCACCTGATCCGGCTTGCCTTCGCGCCAGACCGCAAACTTGATCATCGGATAGCCAATCAGACCTCGCAATCCCCCCGCCGCCGGAAGGCCGGTATTGGAAATCATGATCCGCGCAAACCGATCTGGCTCATTCGCGACGACGCGCAAACCAATTAGGCCGCCCCAATCCTGCGCGAACAGGGTCGTGTCCTGCAAACCTATCTGGCGGACGAATTCCGTCATCAGGTCGACATGCATCTGATAGTTGTGATCCTTCTGGCGGAGCGGTTTGTCAGACTTCCCAAAGCCCACCAGATCCGGCGCGATGACGCGATACCCCTGCTCGACTAAAGGCGGAATCATGTGACGGTAGAGATAGCTCCAGGATGGCTGCCCATGCAGTAGCAGGATGGTCTCGCCATCGCGCGGCCCCTCATCGACATAATGGATCCGGTAGCCTTCCACGTCGGCATAGTTGGGCGCGAAGGGGTAGTCGACGAGATTGGCAAATCGCTCATCCGGTGTTCGAAGCGCATCAGCCGTTTTCCAACTGGTCGGAGCCTGGAACGAGAATACCGCGATGATGGCAATTGCCAGCAAAGCGATCACCACACCTGCGACCCATTTGAGTATTGTCATCACCATTGTTCTGATCCTTCCTGTCTCCGTCTTGCGGACACGTCTAACACACAAGCATAGTCCTATCGCATTTGATCATTGAAACGCCTTCAGCCCGC
Organism: Hyphomonas sp.; assembly: GCA_024743015.1. Classification (GTDB taxonomy): domain Bacteria; phylum Pseudomonadota; class Alphaproteobacteria; order Caulobacterales; family Hyphomonadaceae; genus Henriciella. The sequence goes on from JANSXJ010000163.1 coordinate 2,653, forward strand.
GAATTCAAAACACAATTGCCCAAATCCCACTCGTTCGAACGATAATATCGCGAATTTCCCGTTAGAGGCGAAACTGGCATAGTCTTTGCTTCGCTACTCCACATGAGTAGACGTAGCCGAGTCATCCGTTTTCCTGTTGATCGTACAGGGCCTGCGCGCGAAGCACAGAGCGCCGAGCGCGTTACCAAACGTGTCAATGCACTGCCGGATGCCATCCAGGAATTGGACGTCGCGTGGATCTTCAAAATGGCGGAACAACGTCGACTTAAAACACGGCCTTGAGCAACCGGGGCACTGGGGACGAGTGCATGGGGCAAGCAAATGGGGACGAGAGAATGGGGACGGGAAAGACCTCGGCGATTTTGCCGGGGTTTTTTCTTATTAAACGACCAGAACGCAGGCCTCATCGAGGCTCGGACGCGCGAGAGACACGCGCTTCAAGCCAGGAAGCTTCGGCTTGAGGTCATTGGCAGCCCATAGCGCGATACGCTCCAGAGTGGGCACGCTCAGTCCGTCGATTTCATTCAGAAGGCGATGGTCGAGCTTCGCGGCGGTCGCCGCAAGAATGGCAGATAAGTCAGAAAAGTCCTGAACCCACTCGGCGCCAGGTTGCACCGTACCCGCTACCGTCGCTTCCAGGCGGAAGGAATGACCGTGCATATTCCGATAAGGATGCCCCTCAGGCTTGCCGCTCATGAAATGCGCAGCTTCGAACGTCACCGCCTTGGTGATTTCGAACACCTGTCCTTCAACTTTCAGGGCAGTCCGATCAGTTTGTGTGTCTGTAAGCTCAGTCGCCATTTTGGGTGCTTCATACAATAGTCGGCCGCAGCCGCGATGTTCTGGGCCTGCGCCCTATCATCTTTGGGTTGGAGAAAAAAGTGTTGAAACTGCAAGCTTTCAAACCGCTGCGGCTGTGCCTCGGGTTCATCTTGAGGAAAGACCAGCTTCAGTTCATGGCCATTCTTCTGCTTGAGAGGGGCGTTCGCTTTTGGGCTGACACAGATCCAGTCCAGGCCTTCAGGGGCTTCCAGCGTGCCATTGGTTTCAACCCCAATCTCAAAACCGGCCACCTTTAGCGAGGCAATCAGGTCCGGATCAAGCTGCAGAAGCGGCTCGCCGCCTGTACAGATCACATAAGGCTGGCCGCCACGGGGCGCGCCCTCATTCCAGACGCGAAGTACATGCGTGGCAAGCGCGCCCGGGCCCGCGAACTTTCCGCCATTCTCGCCGTCCGTACCGACAAAGTCTGTGTCGCAAAAATTGCAGACGGCTTTGGGCCGATCGCGTTCCAGACCTGACCACAGATTACAGCCAGCGAACCGCAGGAATACAGCAGCGCGGCCGGTTTGCGCGCCCTCGCCCTGCAGCGTCACATAGGCTTCCTTGACCGAGTAGACCTTCACGCCGCCACCTGCGCACGCCACTTCTGATACCCGTTCGCACGCAACTCGCAGGCCGGGCAATCCCCGCAGCCATAACCCCAGTCATGACGATGCTCCCGGTTCCCGAGATAGCAGGTGTGGGTTTCCTCGATCACCAGGTCTACGAGCGCTGTTCCGCCGAGCGTTTCCGCGAGTTCCCAGGTTTCAGCCTTGTCGAGCCACATGAGTGGCGTCTCGATACTGTATGGACGATCCATACCGCGCGCGAGCGTCAGTTCCTGCGCGTCCATCGTCTCGCGTCGACAATCGGGATAGCCTGAATAGTCGGTTTCGCACATCCCACCGACAAGCGAGGTAATGCCGCGACGCCACGCAATCGCGCCCGCCAATGTCAGGAAAAGCAGGTTGCGCCCCGGCACGAATGTGTTTGGCAGGCCGTTCTCGGCAATCTCAATTTCTGTTTCGGACGTCATCGCCGTTTCGCTGATCTCGCTCAGGACGGAGACATCACACATATGATCTTCGCCTAGCTTGCCTGCCCAATCGGGAAAGCGCGCCTTTAGCGCTGAGAGGATTTTCGGGCGGCAGTCGAGCTCGACGGAGTGGCGTTGGCCATAGTCGAAGCCGACCGTTTCAACCCGGTCATATCGCGCCAGTGCATGTGCGAGACATATCGTCGAATCCTGCCCCCCAGAAAACAGAACAAGCGCTGAAGTGTCAGTCATTTCTATGTATCGCTCTCAATTGGCCCATGAAATCGAGCCCCTCATATCTTATCAGGCTTGTGCACCAAATGTCACACTCGGACACCACAATCGACCAGAAGTGGTGCCGTTTGGTTGACAAAGACCCGCGTCTGCCAGTGTCTTGTGCTCAATGGCCGTCCCACGCAAGATGGGTTGGTCGTCAGGAACCGCAATGACGTGGCCTGCCAAAAACAAGGGCAGGTTGCGGATAGCACGCCAGTTAAAGCTGCATGGCCGGGGATCCTGACGCAGATAGCTAAGGCGTGCGATGCTTGAGAAGCGTGTCACGGCCTCAAAAGCTCAAGGGGCCCCGCGACGCGCGGGGGAGAGAGGGGAAGGACGATCCGTCAGGGTCGTCCTTCTTTCTTTTACGGGCAAAACTCCTATGTTGAGCGCAACAATAAATTCTGGAGCTCACGATGATCCGAACCAGCCTTACCGCCGCCTCTGTTTCTTTGCTCGCCGCTTGCGGAGGGCAAGCCGCCGCTCCGGACGCGGCAGCTGACGGAACCATAACAACACGCGATGGTTTGAAGCTGACCCCGGTCGCTGAAGGTCTGGAGTTTCCGTGGGGCATGGCGGCGCTTCCCAACGGTGATTTGCTGGTGACCGAGCGCGAAGGACGGCTTCGGCTGATCTCCAACAATGCTTTGGTCGAAGCGCCGGTTATCGGGCTACCGGATGATATTCTCGTGGAACGCCAGGGCGGCTTGCTGGGAATCGCGCTCGATCCTGATTTTGAGACCAATCGCAAACTGTATCTCAGCTACGCCAAGGATATGGGCGAAACCAACACCACAGCCGTGATCTCTGCGACGCTGTCGACGAGTGCGAGCAGTCTCAATGATGTTACCGAGATTTTCCTTGGTGAACCGCGTGAAACCGCGTTCCATTATGGCTCACGCATGGGCTTCCTGCCGGATGGTTCAATGATCATCACACTGGGGGATGGCTATCGATACATGCAGGACGCGCAGGATCCGGATCTGCTTCACGGCAAGATTGCCCGGATCATGCCAGACGGCTCCCTGCCGAGTGACAATCCATTTGCCAATGGAGGCGGCAATCCGGCCGTCTGGTCCTATGGCCACCGCAATGTCCAGGGCCTCGCTTACCATGAGGCGAGCGGCATTCTCTTTGCGCATGAGCACGGCCCCAAAGGCGGCGATGAACTGAACATCATTGAGCCCGGTAACAATTATGGGTGGCCAACCATCACCTATGGAATCAATTATGATGGCAGCATCATCACCGACGAAACCGAGGCACCCGGGCTGGAGCAACCGGCCGTCAAATGGGTCCCGTCCATTGCGCCATCCGGCATGGCGGTTGTGGTGACGGAAGGCTTTGAGGATTGGTCCGGCGATTTGCTGATCGGCGCCATGGATGGTCCACAAGGACAAAAGCTCGTGCGTGTTGATGTCGGCGCAGATGGCAGCGTTGGTGAAACACAGGACCTGCTCGGTGATATGCAGATCGGCTACCGAGACGTCATCTCCACGCCAGACGCGATCTACGTCGCAACCAATGGGCTGGATGCAACGGTCTACCGGGTCGAGAAAGCCGAATAGGCGTTAGACGCCACGACGCGATCGGAGCGCTGTCGCAAGCGTTCCATCGTCCAGGTGATCCAGTTCGCCGCCAACCGGCACGCCGTGAGCGAGTCGCGTGACCTCCACGCCCAGACCTTCAAGCCGCTCGGCAATATAATGCGCGGTCGTCTGGCCATCGACGGTCGCGTTCAGCGCCAGGATAACTTCGCGCACGCCGCCAGCCTTTATGCGATCGATCAGAAGGCCGATGGTCAGGTCCTCGGGACCGACGCCATCAAGCGCACTCATGACCCCACCAAGGACATGGTAGCGCCCCCGGAAGACACTTGCCCGCTCCAGCGCCCAAAGATCCGGCACGTCTTCAACCACACAGATCAAACCATCATCACGGCCCGTCGCCTGACACACGGCGCAAGGCTGCAGCGTGTCATAATTCCCGCAGGTCTGGCACTGCTCGATCTTGTCCGCCGCATCTGCCAAAGCCTCCGCCATCGGCCGTAGCAAGGCATCCTGGCGCTTCAACAGGAACAAGGCCGCCCGCCGCGCGGACCGCGGTCCGAGTCCGGGGAGACGCGCGATCAGATCGATCATGCGCTGGATTTCAGGACCTGCGGACGCTCTGCTCATGACCGCTAATGTGAGGGACTCGGGCTGCGAAGCAAGAGCCACCCTTCAGCTCACGCGGATTTCCTTGGCAGGTTAGAGGTTTAGGGTTATCACCCTAGAAAACAAAATTGGGAGGAAACTTTGGCCGACACTCAGCACACGATAGACGAATCCGGTATTCCTGATCCATATAGCTTACCGCTCGAAACGCTGGACGTCTCGAAGGCCGAGATTTTCGAAGCCAACGCACAAGGCGAGTATTTCCGCCGCCTGCGCAATGAGGATCCAGTACACTATTGTGCGGACAGCTCATTCGGTCCGTATTGGTCAATCACCAGATATGATGACATCATCGCGGTGGATTCCAATCACAAGGTCTTCTCCTCGCAGGATAATATCGTCATTGGTGACGCTCCTGAGGGCATGGAAACGCCTATGTTCATCGCAATGGATGGCCCCAAACACGTTGTGCAACGCAAGACTGTAAGCCCTGCCGTTGCGCCGTCTCAGCTATCGGAAATCGAAGCGCTCATCCGTCAGCGCGTTTGCAAAATTCTCGACGATTTGCCGGTGAACGAAGAGATCAACTGGGTTGAGCACGTCTCAAAAGAACTGACGACACAGATGCTGGCGACATTGTTCGACTTCCCGTTCGAGGATCGCCACCTCCTGCCCTACTGGTCAGATGTCGCCACCACTTCCGAAACCGTCGGCATCGAAGTCGACATGGAACAGCGTATGAAAACGCTGGAAGAGTGCTACGCCTATTTCGCGCGGCTCTGGCACGAACGCGCAGCGCAACCCAAGAAGTTCGACTTCATTTC
>JANSXJ010000472.1 GCA_024743015.1 Hyphomonas sp.
CAGATCATCCTGGGCGTCACCGTCCTCGGTGTTCTCGCCGCGATGACATTCCTGGTGCGCGGCACCATGAAAGAGCCGATGTCCTTGCTCTATTCCGGGCTTGACCCGGTCCGTGCAGGGGAAGTGATTAACGAACTTGAGCAACTTGGTGTCTCATATGACATCCGCGGTGAGGCGATTTTCATTCCCGCCAATGTTCGCGACAAGACTCGGTTTGCGCTCGCCCGGGACGGTCTTCCGCGTCAAACCGTGCAAGGCTATGAGCTGTTAGACGATGTGAACGGTTTCTCGGTCACGTCTGAGATGTACAATGCTGCCTATTGGCGCGCGAAAGAAGGCGAACTCACCCGCACCATTCTGACCACGCCTGGCGTTGATTCGGCGCGGGTGCACATCGGCGCAAATCTGCGGTCGGGCTTTTCGCGCTCGCAACCCACCCCAACGGCTTCGGTGACACTGTCGTCGGCGCGGCGGCTGAGCAATGGCCAGGCGGAAGCGATCCAGTTCCTGGTCGCACTTGCTGTGTCCGGATTGAATCCGGAAGACGTGGTGGTGATTGATCCCCGGCACGGCATCCTTGCGGGACCAAACAAGGAAATCGTGGAAGCGCCGTCCGTGGTCGCTGAAACGCAGGCCGGTGTGCTTGAGCAAAAGATCAAACGGCTTCTGACGGCAAGGCTCGGGGACGGGAACGCGGAAGTTTCTGTCAGCGTCGATGTCAGCCGCGATCGACAAACGATTTCCGATATCCGGTTCGATCCTGAATCACGGGTGGTCCGATCACGGACGACAAATGATGCCACCGAGACGAACCAAGGCGGGGCCGGCAATCTGACCGTGGCCAGCAACCTGCCTGATGGCGCCGGTGCTGGCGGGCAGTCTGAAAGCACGCGGAAAAATTCAGGCGAGACGATCGCCTATGAACTCAACGAGGTGCGCACGCAAACTGAACGCCTTCCAGGTCAGATTGAACGGGTTTCAATTGCCGTCCTGCTGAATGAACAGGCGCTGGGCCTGGATTTCGCAGCGCCAAATATTGCCGAACAACTCGAGCAAACGCGTGCCGATTTCGAAGCACTGGTTAGCGATGCAGCAGGTCTGGATACGGTTCGAGGCGACACGATTACGATCGAACTCATGCCCTTCCAGGAATTACCGGAAGTCGAAATGACGCCGGCACCTGGCCTGATGCAACGCCTGATCGAACAGCATCTTTGGTCCGCCGTTCAAGCGATCTTCCTCGGAATTATCGTTCTCGCCCTCGGGTTCGGCGTTATGCGTCCGATGTTTGCAAACTCTGGTGCCGCTGCGCGAGCGAAGCCTGGCGAAGGAGCCAGCGGCGCAGGTGGCAGCGTTGAGGACGATCTGTTCGGCGCCGCCCCAAGCGATCCGATCGACTATCTGAAAGACTATACGCGCGAGAATCAGGAGCAAACGGCGGCCTTGCTGCAGGATTGGCTCAAAGAAGATCGAAAGATAGCGGCAAATGAATAGATTATCGCCGCTAACCCTCCCTAGATTTGATGTCAAAGCGCTGTCTCGGACGGCGCGAACGCTTGAGACGCACACGCAAGCGCCTGACGGTCAAAGCGACTTCACTCCGGAGCCCGAACCAGCGCCGCAGGCTGACGCGCAAGCTGAGCCAATCGCGCCGGATCTCCAGGCGCCCATCATCCCCGAACCGGACCCTGTCGACACAGGCGTGCTACTCAGTAGTCTCGAACAAGCACTGTGTGAGCTGGAGCAGAACGCGACCCTGACATGCCATCAGGCAATTGCGGATTTCTTCGTCGCGTCCTTTCCGCGCCTGAACGAAGCATTCCTGGCGGCAGAGATTTCCAAGGCGCTCGAAACCATGGCACCGCCAAAGATCCAGCAGTTGAATCTTCAGGTCCCATCGACGCTCGAGGCTTCGTTTCGACAATCGCTGCAAGCTTCGCCGAGGCTTTCAGAAATTTGCGAACTGACACCCTTGGAGAGCCCGGACCGCATGCTCGTCGAGGCCGATTGGGGCGAGGGCGGCTTGAGCTTTGACATGGATCAATTTTTGAATTCGAGCCTCGGGCGTTTGGCCGGGCCACAAAACACATAAGAGGACAGGATGTCAGAACCAGAAAGAGCAGAAAGCGTTGTCGGTGAAGCAGAACGCCGAAGTGTGTCGCCTGAAAACCAATTTCGCCGGTCTATTTATGGCCTGCCCGTCAATGTCATCGTCTCAATCGGTCAGAAGAAACTGAGTGTCGCAGAATTGCTGCAGCTCAAGCCTGACACGATTATTCCGCTGACGGCCAAAATAGAAGACCCCATCGAGCTGGTTGTCGAAGACCGCGTGATTGCACATGGCGAGCTTATCGAGCTCGAAGATGGCGCCATTGGCGTTCGCTTGACCCAGATCGAGGAACAAGAGGATGCCTAGCATTCGGTCCGCGAATTGGGATGGGCTTCTGCTCCGTTCCTTTTTGATGATCGCGGGATGCGTTCTGTTCGCGTCCGGCGTGGCTGCTGCGCAAACTGTTCCGGGGACTGACGGAGCGGCGCTCGAGAACATTCTCGGTGGTGATGGTCAGGGACTGAGCGGCACGGTTGTTCAGCTCTTCCTGTTTGTGACCGTGCTCAGCCTCGTGCCGGGCATTGCCATGATGGTC
>JANSXJ010000171.1 GCA_024743015.1 Hyphomonas sp.
GCCTCCTGGCGGCATCACTGACATAAACAAATGACGCCAACTCGGACGCGGTTGTCACCCGAACGCTGTCGATGAGCGCCCGGCATTGCAAAAGCCGTGTGTTTGGCTTCGATCAGAACGAACGTTGTCGGTTGGCGCAGATTGCTATTCAACTGCGCCCACTGCTGACTTGATGAGCGTTTCAATCATCGGTCTTCTGTCGAGCAACCGACGAGCAATCGATGTATCCAGACTCAAGCCGGTATCGGTTGAGGCAAGGCAGTGTTCTGTCTTCTCAAACGGTGTGGGATAGTCGGCGGTCGCCGCAAACGGCCCAAAGCCTGCGCGCGACAGGATGATCGCTCCGAGCATGGTATCGGCCTCAGCCGCCGGGTATTCGCCATTGCCTTGGTTCGACTGCCGGGCAAGCGCGCCCATGACGACGGGGGCTTCCGAGCGAGGATAGGCCACCATGGGTTTGCGCTGCATCGGGTCAGGGTCGCCGTCGAACAGTGCCATGGGCGTGGAGAGCAGATACGTTTCGGACAGGTCTGGTGCGTGCAGTGGCGGGTGCAGGAACGCCACGTCGATCATTCCCTGCTCCAGGCGTTTTTCAAGACCCGCTGTTGTGCCCTCATAGAGTTTTACGCGCGCATGGGGGTGATGCTTTCGGAAGTCCACCAGCGCTGGGATAACGATCTGATAGGCGGCCACCTGGGTCATGCCGATGCGCAGCGTTTGGCCCAAGCCCGCTTGCGCATTGCGCGCCGATTGTGCGGTCTCTTCGGCAGCGGTGATGACCCGCTCGGCGCCTTCGACGAATTGTTCACCCGCCGGAGTGACGCTGACGCCACCGCGATCCCGGTCAAAAAGCCGAACGCCGAGTTCTTCCTCAATCCGTCGCAAGCGAGAGGATAGCGCCGGTTGTGTCACGTTCAGTCGGCGCGCTGCGCGGCCAAAATGGGCTTCCTCGGCAATGGCGATGACGCTTTCATAGTCAGTCAGCCCAAACATGCTTGATAACTCCTGCTTATCAAAACTATCGAAACACAGCATCGTAAGCCACGTTGATTGATCAATCTTATGTCGTGATCAACCCAGATCAAGCGCACGCAAACAACGACAAAGGAGATCGACGTGAAGACCCTGCTCACCGCCCTCGCTGTTACAACGGTATTGGTTGCCCCTGCTTTCGCACAGGAAGCAGGATCACGAGATGCGCGCGGGCAGCTCAATTTCGAAGGCCAGTTCCTGGTCTCCGTTCAAGATGCAGACATGGTGTCATCTGCTTACGTGAACGGGATGCTCGGGCCCCGCGAAGGCAGCGACACACTTGCCGTAATCCCGCTTGAGGGTGATCCGCGCGACTGGGCGGCGTCCGAAGTGTTTGCGTCCAACTCGGTTGCAGGACCGCCTGCTGCCGTCGATATTACGCCCGACGGGCGCTTTGCCTTCGTGGTCGAAACGTTCACCCCGCGCCCGGACAATGATGAGGTCCATGGGTTTGGAGACAAGTCCATCGGAACGACGCTGACCGTTTTAAGTCTGGCCGACCCGTCGGCTCCAGAAGTTCTGCAGACTTTGGAAGTCGGCGACCGCCCTATCGCTGTTCGCGTGAATACCGGAGGGGATATTTTGGCGGTCAGCTATTCCATTGAGGGCGGTTCCGGCGGCGAGACGCCGCTTCAGCTGTTCCGCATCGCAGAGGATGGGAGCCTGAGCGATCCGGTATCGCCGACCATCGAAGGCTATGCGCTTGGGGAAGACAACATCATGGACATGGATTGGCATCCGGACGAGAACGTCATGGTCTGGATCAACCAGTTCGACAACACGATGCAGTTTGCGCGTGTTGGCGATGACCTGAGCGTCACGCCCTTCGGCAACACGGTCGATATCGATCGCGCACCCTACCGCGTGTTCTTTACACCCGATGGCAGCCACGCCGTAACGAACGCGCTTTACTGGGGTCCGGATATTGCGGGCAGCTGGACACCCGCAAGAACCTCGCCATGGCTGACTGATTATGATTCAGTGGTCGCACGGAGGTGCCGCCATGAATCCCGAGAGCCTGTTTTCCCTGTCTGATCACCTTGAGCGTTTGAGCAAGGACGGCGATCCGCTCGAAGTGCTCGAAGCGACGGTCGATTTCGAGTATTTCCGCGGCTGGCTGGTTGAAGGGCTTGGCTATGGCGACGGGTCCAGGGGCGGCCGGCCGCCGTTCGATCCGGTGTCGATGTTCAAAGTGCTGATCGTGCAGGCCCAGCATAATCTGTCCGACGCCAGGATGGAGTTCATGATCCGCGATCGGCTGTCCTGGATGCGCTTCTTCGGCTTTGAGTTGGGCGGTGCGATGCCTGACGAGAACACGATCCGCCATTTTCGCAACCGGATGACGGAGACCGGCACGCTGAAGCGTGTGATGAAGGCGTTCGACTGGCAGCTCCACAAGAAAGGCTACATTCCGATGTCCGGCCAGATCGTCGACGCCACGCTGGTGCCTGCCCCCAAGCAGCGCAACACCGAAGACGAGAAGGCCGCGATCAAGGACGGCAAGACGGCCGATGAGATCTGGCCAGACGAACCCAATAAGGCGGCGCAGAAGGACACGAACGCCCGCTGGACGCTGAAGATTGGAGGCAAGATCCGATATCGCCCGGACGGTACGCCACTGCCACAAATCGCGCTGCCGGTGTTCGGATATAAGAGCCATATCAGCATTGATCGGCGGTTCGGCTTCATCCGGCAGGCAACCGTGACGTCAGCAGCCGACGCCGATGGCAGGCAACTGCGGCACCTTGTCAGCAAGGACAACACCGCAGGTGACGTTTGGGCGGACAGTGCCTACCGCTCACAGAGCAATGAGAAGTGGCTGGCGCGGAACATGATGACCAGCCGCATTCATCGGCGCAAACCGGCGGGCAAGCCCATGCCGGAGAGAACGGCCAAAGCCAATGCGCGCAAATCATCGGTGCGTGCGGCCGTGGAACACGTCTTCGGCCATCAGAAGAACCGGTTCGGCCTGTTCATTCGCACGATCGGCATTGCCCGGGCCGAGGCGAAACTGACGCTGGCCAATCTGGCCTACAATTTCGACCGCCTGATCTTCCATGAAGGAAGGCGCGCAACAGGATAGATGCGCTCGCAATCGACCGACAAGGACGCAAATGGCCTCAAACCGTCCTCACAGGCGTCGAAAAAGCCCGAAGTCACCCCGGCGCCACCGCTCACGAAACAAAATCACGGAAAGCCGCCCGGTTCTTGCGGGTGTCCATCTGGATTGAAGCGCCGCGCGGCCAACTTTTGACCGTGCGCATGAACGCCGAAGTCAGTGACGACGGCACCGTGCGCCATGCCTTGATTGATCGGGTCATGACGGGCGTTTCGCCCGAAGGGTTAGCGGTTTCGCCAGATGGCCGCTGGGTCGCCACCACAAACCTTGAGCGCAGCTACCTGCCCTACGATGATGAGCGGATCACGTGGTATTCATCGGTGACGCTGGCCGCGCTGGATCAGGAAACCGGCGATCTGACGGAAATCGGCACGTTCAATTATGATGGCATCCTTCCGGAGGCTGCTGTCTTCGACAATTCGGGCAATTACCTTGCCGTCGCCAACTATGATCACTTCGATGATCGGGTCGAAGGCTCCAGCATCGACTTCTGGCGCATCCAAACGGACCCGCTCGATCCCGGCAACACACAGCTCATCAAGACGGAGCACTCCGTTCCCGTGGCCCGCGGCGCGCATTCCATGGTGATTGCACGTTAAATGCGAGAGCACGCGCTCTGCGTCGGGGCGCGTGCCTTTTCAGGAGACAAACCATGCACAATCGTCGCGAAATCCTCACTCTTCTTGCTGGCACCGCCGCCGCCACATTGGCCGCAACTATTCCAGCATTTGCGCACCATGGGTTCACAGGACGCTATGATGACGCGCGCCCGATCTACATCGAAGGCGTTGTCCGCTCCGCCAGCTTCCGTCGCCCCCATCCGGTCATCGAGATGCAGGTCGACGAGGACCTGCGCACGCCCACTGATTTGCCTGAAGGCGAGGAGTTTGCGGACCTCGTTGAAGTGCGCGAAGCCGACCGGGGCCGCATCATCGACGTTGAATATCCTCCGGTTGGATTGTTCTTCGGACTGGAAGGGCGGATCGCACCAAGGGACCGTATCGCCACCATCGTGTTTCAGAACTGCCGCCCGCCGCACCAGTTGCGCGGTCAATGGATCAGGTTGCCCGATGGTGCGGTCGTCGTCCGGCGCGGCCGGATGCAAACCGAGCAGGCCGGATGTTCGAGCTGATGCCCTTTCTGGTTGCGCTGGAAAGGTCAATCCTTGCTGATTGGGTCGGTGGACCGATCTATCCTGTTATCTCTGCACTCCATATTCTCGCATTCGCCTTCGTCATCGTGCCGGTCCTGATGGCCGATGTTCGCGTCCTGACTGTGGGGGCTGCCGATGAAACCGTGATCCGCCTGGCGCGCATCGCAGTGTTTGGCTTTGGTTGTGCCGCGCTGACTGGCATCTTGCTGTTTTCCGTGCAGGCGACACGCTACGCAGAAAACCCGGCCATCTATTGGAAGTTCGGGTTTCTCTGCGCAGCGGGTTTGAACGCGTTATGCTTTCGCTGGTTCGTGAACCTTCGACAGTCGATCGCCTTTGTCTCCGCAATCTTTTGGTGTGGGGTGCTCTTCTCTGGTCGTTGGATTGCCTTTGCAGGTTGACCAGACTTACAACTCGTCAGCAACCACGAGCCGGCAAAAGCAGCCGTTCCTACACCACGCATTGTCGGTGGAAGCGGGCTCAAATTGCCCCCAATAAGCGGCCGATCGTGGCGGCAAACCGGCCATAAGGAATAGCCGAAATGCGGAACGGAGTTGCCCCTTTTGGTCGCCATTTTCGACCTCTGCTTTGCTATGGTGAGGTACGAACTGGGCCGGTTTTGAAATTACGTCTCAAGCATCATTCGCCAAAGGCAGTCCATGTCGGCAATGCGTTGATCGACATCTGTTGGAACTGCGCCAGAGTACGAGCCAAGCCAAGCAAGGTAGCCAACGCGTGCCCGAGCCGACGCAACATGTTCAGGAACGCCAGCCGCATTTGCCAGCCGCGCCATATAGGAAATCCTGCGTTCGTCGATCCGCTCAACAGTCTGACGCGCATCTTCATCCTCACTGGCCCAGGCCCGGATACCGATTTCCAGCTTCCCATCATCCGAAGCACAAGTGTGCAGCAGTCTCAGCAAGCGGTCTGATGGGTCTCCGCCGGCGTCTTCGTTTGCCGTTATCGCACCCTCGGTCTTGCTCTGGTCCCAACGGTCAAGAACGGCTTGAAGCAACGCGCGCCGATCCTTGAAGTGCCAATAGAAACTACCGCGCGTGATCTTCAATGCCTTTGCCAGCCGGTCGATGCGCACGGCCGAGACACCACCTGCCTCGAACGCTGCATAGGCAGCATCGACCCACGCGTCCGGTCCGAGGCGAGACTGGGAACTCACTTCCATACAGTATGTATTGACTGACGGATAACGACAGTCAATACTCGCTCCCATACATACTGTATGGAGATCGAACGTGACCCGAAAACTGCTGTTGGTGCAAGCGAGCGCCGGCGGGCCAAACTCAGCCAGTCGAAAACTCGCCTCTCTCTTCGTCGATGCTTGGAAAGCCACGTTTGCGGATCATGACGTCCGCGAACGGGACGTCGCGGCAGATCCGATACCCCATGTTGCCCAAGCTTATCTCGCCAACATGCGCAGCGCACCCGGACGTGGCGACGGACAGGAACGAAGGGCAACCTTTGCGCTGACCAAAACCCTGCAAAGCGAAGTCTTGGACGCAACCCACATCGTGATCGCAACCCCGATGCACATCTTCTCCGTCCCATCCTCGTTGAAGGCCTGGGCCGATCACATCTTCCACAACGGCGTCACATTCGCGGGCAGTTCAACAGGCGTAACGGGCTTGCTCTCAGGTAAGAAAGTGGTGCTCATCACGTCGCGCGGCGGTGATTATCGGCCGCCCTCGCCATTGGCCGATTTCGATATGCTCGTGCCCTATTTCAGGAGGCTGTTCGCCTTTTGTGGCGTCTCCGACTTTGCGTCTTTCGACGCACATAACGCGATCTTCAATGCAGAAGATCACGCCGCACAGTTGGAGAAGATGCCAGACGAGATGGCATCATTCGCCCAAAACTGGGTCTGACACCAGATACTGGCCAAAGCGCGAAAGCTGGAGAAACTGGCGCCAAGCCGACATAGGGAAACGGCGGGTCGTGGCAGCAAACCGGCCATAAGGAATGGCCGCAATGCGGAGAGGTTGTGTGAAAACTCATGGCGCTGTCGAAGTCGTAGAACGGTGTTGCCTAGATAAGAAAACGGCGACCGTTGTGGGGTATGTATTTCCGGCCTGTGCACGGGAGAGGAATGGTATTGCCATGCTCCCCGCTGAAGCCGAGTTTTCACACAGCCTCCGGACGAAGCGGGCCTCTATTGGTCATGGTTCAACGGCTGCTTCCAGACTAGCGTTGTTGCGTTGCCCCGAGTCACTTCTCGTTTGGGGCTTCGGCCGATCCTGTAACTCACCTTGGATTCATCTGAACGTCACAGATAGCCGATATTGACCAAGTGCTTGCTTTGAGATGAGCAAAGACGTGGCGCGCAGCAATGATTTTTGTGGTCAGTTAAAGCTTGGGCGATTTTGAGCGCTTCGTCTTTGACAGTGATGGCGAACTCGACCGTATCGCCTGCATTACCCGGCATAGCAAAAACGTTTGAGGATGTGGGTCGGATTGACCTATTTGCGGGGCTGGTTGTGTCGCTCCCGGCCCTGTCAGTGCTCATCACCGCTGGTCTCGCGGGATGGCTTACGGATCGTTTCAACCGAAAGCACTTTTCGGTCGAGCCCGCTTACTAAACCCGCGCTGCAAGCAAGCGGAAACCGACTGCGCCAAAGACAAGTCCGAATATCCGTTCAATCCACCGTCCCGTAAGCGCACATCCACGTCGGACGGGCGCGGAGTAGAACAGGAAGCCATATCCGATAAAGACTGCAGCAGAGGTTAATGATAGTGCGGCGAAGACACCGATATCACTGACCAAGGCGTGCCCGGCGGCAGAGTGACGGCAAATACCGCAAGCGAGTACAGGTTAGCCTTGGGATTTGCGAGATGGATTACCAGGCCGCGCAAAAACAACCGCCGGGTTGGAACTGCATTCTTAGTAGCCGCCAGTGGAGGAATGGTGCTTTTGAGACCTTTGTATCCGAACCAGATGAGGCAAATGGCGCGGCCAATGCGAAGCGCTTCTGCAACCCACGTGTGTGAGAGCTGATACCCCGGGCGAAGCCGTCACACCCAAAGCCGCAGAATACCTTGAAAGTGCGTCCGAAAATTTCAAAGCGACGTTTTCGATCGCGGGAGCGATATTCGAACACTTTAGCCACCTTCATCCAGATTCATGAAGGTCAAGGTTCCTCCCGCCTGTTCAATTAGCGCGTTGTATCGTTGGGCATCGTCCTTAAAGAACTCACCGCGGAATGCAAAGACGGGCCGTGAACGTCCCGGCACCTTGTTCGAACTCGATATCTCCGCCATGTGCCTTGGCCACCTGATCGACGATGGCC
>JANSXJ010000404.1 GCA_024743015.1 Hyphomonas sp.
CCACAGCCAAGACGCTGCCGGTCGGTGCCGCGCTTGGCCGTCACGCCATCCTTCTGGCCACCGCCCTGTTCATGCTGATGCCGTTCATCTGGATGGTGTCGCTCTCCGTCAAACCACCGGGCGAACTGTTCCAATCGCGCTTTGCGTTGCTTCCGCAGACCTTTTACGGCGTTGAAAACTATACCGAAGCGCTGGTCTCAGTGCCGCTCGCCCGCTTCATGGCCAATGGCGCTTTCGTCGCCTTCGCGGTCCTGACCTTGCAGATCCTCGTCGCCGCGCCCTGCGCCTATGCTTTGGCCAAGCTGCGCTTCGCGGGCCGCGATGGGCTGTTCGCCATTGTGCTGATCGCCCTGCTCATCCCGCAAGAGGTGCTCGGCCTGCCGCTGTTCATCCTGTTCCACTATATGGGTCTTCTGGACACCTACGCCGCGCTGATCCTGCCCTTTGCGGTCTCGCCCTTCGCCATCTTCCTGCTGCGCCAGTTCTTCAAGACCGTGCCGGACGACCTCATCCACGCGGCCCGGCTCGACGGCCTCTCCGAATGGGCCATCGTCTGGCGCATCATGGTGCCGCAGGCCATGGCCGCCATCATCGCATTCGCCATCCTGTCGGTGATCAGCCGCTGGAACAATCTGTTCTGGCCGTCCATCGCCGTCACCTCGGAAGAACTCATGCCGCCCTCGCTCGGCATCGTCTTCTTCCGCAACGAAGAAGCCGGCAACGCCTACGGCCCCCTCATGGCGGCGAGCACCCTCGTCGTCGCCCCCCTCGTCATCGCCTTCCTCCTCGCCCAGCGACGCTTCGTCGAGGGGTTCCAGGGCGGCGTGAAGTGATGTCGACGTATCATTCATCCAACATGGGAGTACCCTCATGACGACCCCGAAGTTCCTTTCACACCATCTCGGTGCTGCCGGGCCTTGCCGCAATCTTTAGCCTGGTCTGCCACACACAAGCGGCCGCGCAAGAGGTAACGCTGGAGGTGAGCGGCGCAGCGTCCAACTACTCCGAGCTGTTTAAGGAACTGGCCGAAAGCTTTGAGGCGCAGAACCCCGGCATCAGTATCACCGTCGACAACGCAGCGAGCGATCAATCCGACGCGCTGCAACGGACGTTGCGCGCCGCGGTGATCGATGACCTTCCCGATGTCTCGTTCCAGGGGCCCAACAACCTCAGGACGATTGTGGATCGCGGTGTGGTTCAGCCGCTCGACAGTTTGGTCTCGTCCGACCCCGATTGGACCGCCGAGCGGTTCTCGCCTTCGGTGACGAATTCAGGCGCTATGGCCGGACAGACAATGGCGTTGGGCGTGGGGTTCTCGTTCCCCATTCTCTACTACAATGCCGACCTTGTCAGGGATGCCCAAGGTGGCACCGCAGGTCTGCCCGGCGATTGGGACGGCATCTTGGGCGTCGCCCAAGCGGTCAATGAACAGAATCCGGACAGGATGGGAATCTATGCACGGTTCCAGACGTTCTATTCACAGAGCGTCATTCGAACCATGGGGGGCCGCTTGGGCGATGAAAGCGGTGAGGTCGTCACGTTGACCGAACCGGAGACGCTCGCAGCACTGAGAGTATTTGAGAGGATTGGCGCTCTCGGGCAAGCCCAGAACGCGATGACGAAGTCCCAGGCCCGGCAGGCGTTCTCGGCCGGGCAGGTCGCCATCCACCTCGATTCCAGCAGTAGCCTTCGGAACTTCCTCAATGCAGCCGAAGGCAACTTCGAACTGGGAACTGCGCGGCTCCCCTTGGCGGAGGATGGCCAGCTTGCCACTTCCGGCTTCGTGGTCGTGATGCACACCGACGACCCCGCCCGGCAAGATGCCGCCTGGCGGTTCATGAAGCACGTTGTGAGCCCCGAAGGTCAGGGGATCATCGGGTCCAGAACCGGTTTCGTCCCAAGCAACGAGATTGCCGTGCAGTCGCCGGACATTCTTGGCGCCTATTATGACACGATTTCTCAGATGGGCGCGTTGGTTGACTCCCTGCCTTATGTCGGTCCCTGGTATCTCTATGCCGGGGCCAACAATGCGCGGATCGCCAGCATCATGGACGACACGATCGAACAGATCATAGCGCAGAACCTGGACGCCCGCGCAGGCGCGGAAGAGGCACAAGATCAGATTCAGGCCCTGATCGAGTGATCCATATCGTGAGTTGGAGCGGCCCGAGGCCCTTCGACCGACCCTTTGAAGTTGCGCGTCGTCGGCGCGGTTCTAACCCCATCGCCACAGGGCCTTGAAGCAGCTGGCATGACGCTGGTCTCGAAGAAGACCGGCGTCATGCCTCAACCACCTCTCGCGCAAGCCAGCTTCCCAATAAAGAAGAACACACATGCACTGGCCACATACTGGTATTCCTCATCGTCCGCCAGCAATCGGACGAACCGCCGCCGTCTCATCCGCGCATCAACTCGCTTCCACCGCCGGTATCGAGATGCTCAGACTAGGCGGTAACGCCGTAGACGCCGGTGTGGCCATGGCGGCGTCTATCGGTGTCGTCGAGCCCTATGGGTCTGGGCTTGGGGGAAGCGGCATCATGCTCATCGCAGAGCCCGGCTGCCGGCAGCCCATTGTTCTGGACTTTGTTGGACCAGCACCGGCTCGGGCCAACCTTGATGCGTTTGCGGAACCCGGCAGCAAGGATGATGGCATCCGCGCCACGATCGTTCCCGGCGCGGTGGCAGGTTGGTTTGAAGCGCTGCGCCGGTACGGCCGACTGCCGCTTGAAACGGTGCTGAAGCCGGCAATCGAACTCGCCCGCAACGGGTCCCCAATGTCGGCCTATCTACATCGATACTTCCACAGGTATGAGGATCGGCTCCGCGCCACTGAAACGACCTGCCGCATTTTCCTGCCGCATGGGCGCATCCCCGAAATCGGCGAGTTCATAATTCAAGAAGATCTGGCGCGTAGTCTTGAAAAGATCGCCGCTGATGGCCCGGACGCATTTTACAAAGGTGATATCGCTGACGAACTCGTATCTTACTCGCAAGCCAATGGAGGCCTGCTGAGCAGGGAAGACTTGGCCTCCTACAAACCGGATTGGTCCGAACCATTGTCGGGGACTTTTGGCCGCTACACGATATTCGTTCCCCCGCCGCCTTCAAGCGCTTTGCAATGGCTGCTGTCCTTGAACATGCTGGAGGCGGCAGGCGTTGAAAGCTATGAGCCTGAGAGCGCCGAATACGTCCACCTCCTCGCCGAAGTGTTCAAACTGGCTATCGCGGATCGAAACCGATGGATATGCGAGCCAGGTCAGGCTTGGCGGCATCTTGTCGAAAAAAGCTATGCCATAGGGCGATTGCGAGACTTTGATCCCGCGGCAGCCAACGCGGTTGAACCAGAACGCATTGAGCCAAGTCGCTCGCCCTCGTGGATATCGCCTGGTCGGCCCACCCCC
>JANSXJ010000269.1 GCA_024743015.1 Hyphomonas sp.
AGTTGATAATGTCGCCGAGGCGAGAGAACATTCCCATGATATTTTTTCCTTGTATCTTTTGGGGTTCGTGGGGGAGTGGGAGGAAACGCGGTTTCTATCTGGCTGTTTTCAGCTCTTAGAAGAAGAAGCCGCCGAGAAAGACGCCGGCAACGAAGAACATCCAGGTCTCCGGCGAACGGGTTGAGAGGTAGCGGCCAAAGCGGCCACTCTCACGGCGGGCCTGATCGTAACGGGTGTCGTCATAGCCTTTGTCGTAAGAGCGCTCGGTCATTTTTCTTATCCTTCTTGCTAGCGACCCCTCTGGCCGCCATGCCACATTCATTTCAAGGACCGTGCCAGTTTTGAATTAATTTCATAACACTCTGTTTTTATGCGATATTTTTCTATATTGGCGAGATCGCAGAAACTAAATTTGGCAAGACTCACTATTTTATTTAGTTGTTTTTGCCTATTGATTTCGCTATATTCGCCTTATGATAGGCGAACAGACCCCACAGCTTATTGGAGAAGATCCGAACTGGTTGGAAGCGCAGGAGCATGTCTCTCGCCTGGCACCGCTGGACCGGCCATGCCTGATCATTGGTGAGCGCGGCACTGGCAAAGAGCTGATTGGCGAGCGCATGCACTTCCTCTCGCGGCGCTGGGATGGTCCGTTCGTCAAGGTCAATTGCGCCGCCTTGTCTGAGCAGCTGCTCGACAGCGAATTGTTTGGTCATGAGCGCGGCGCCTTCACCGGCGCAACGGAACGGCGGCTCGGCCGATTTGAACTCGCCGATGGCGGCACGCTATTCCTGGACGAGATTGCTACCGCCTCCATGCAGGTTCAGGAGAAATTGCTTCGCGTGGTTGAGTATGGCGAGTTCCAGCGCCTCGGCGGAGAGAAAGTGATCTCGACCAATGTGCGCGTCGTCGCCGCGACCAATGTCGACCTGCCAGGCAAAGCCGCGCGCGGAGAGTTTCGGGCCGACCTTCTGGACCGGCTTGCCTTTGATGTGGTGACCTTGCCGCCGCTCAGGTCGCGCATAGCCGACATTTCCCTGCTCGCCGATTTCTTCGCGCGGCGAATGGCACGCGAAATGGCGGAGGATTTTCCCGGCTTTGCACCGTCAGCCATCGCGGCGATGGAGGCCCATGCCTGGCCGGGCAATGTTCGCGAGCTGCGCAATTTCGCCCAGCGCATCACCTATCGCGCCATCTCCGAACACCAGACCGACCCGGTCCAGTTCGACCCCTCCGCGCTCGACCCATTTGCGTCCCCCTGGCGCCCGGCAGCGACTGTAGCGAATACGGTCACTGCGCCCACGGATGCGCCCGCCGCACCCACCGTTCCGCCGCCCCCGGTGCTCGACATTTCGTTCGAGGACCAGACCCGCCTCTTCGAAACCAGCCTGATCGACACTGCCTTGTCTGCGCATGAGGGTCACCAGGGCAAAGCCGCCAAGGCGCTCGGTCTTTCTTACCACCAGTTCCGCGGCCTGCTGAAAAAGCATGGCTACTCAAAAGGGGCCGGAAAGCCTCGCACGGCGGAAAGACCGGGGCCCATTCGCAGTATGTAAAGAGGGCTTTGGTGTCGGGTGAGCATACGAAAATCGACACCGCCTATCCCGGGCCTGACCCGGAAATCTCTGTCGAAGGCTCACGGAAGTAGGTCACGAGATCCCGGCGTGCGCCGGGACTGGCGGATAAAGGGTAAGCCCCTTCCCGACCCGCCACACCTCAAGCAAACAGCTCCAGCGGATCGCGCCCAGCTTCGCTTTCCAGGAAGCCCAGCGTCTCAAATGTCTGCTGCATTGTGCCCGACAGCGGCGCCTGCACGGACAGCGGCTTGCCCGACTTGCGCGGGATAACCAGAGCGCGGGCGTGCAGGTGGAGCCCTTTGGCGACGCCGAGGGGGACTTCGCGGCGGGTCTCATATTTGTCGTCGCCGAGAATACTGGTGCCGAGTTCGTGCATGTGGAACCGCAATTGATGCATGCGCCCGGTCGATGGTTTCAGCGCGACCCATGCCGCGCGCCGCGCTGCGGTCGACACAGTGACATAGTCAGTGATCGCATGTTTGGAGACCTTGTCGCCATGCGCGCCGAGGATCATGCGCTCGCGGCCATCCTCATCCTTGCCCTTGCGCATCCAGGAGCGGAGCTGCCCGGCCGCTGGATGCGGGACACCTACCGTAACCGCCCAGTAGATTTTCTCCATATCGCGCGAATGGAAGAGGTCGCCCAGGCGCGAAGCGGCAGCGGGGTGTTTCGCGATAACGAGCACGCCCGAGGTTTCCTTGTCCAGTCGGTGCACAAGTCGCGGACGATGCTCACCATCTGACAGCGCATCGAGCATGCCATCAATGTGTCGACCACCTTGCTTCGTGCCGCCTTGAACCGCGATGCCTGCCGGCTTGTTGAGGACGAACATCTCGTCATCCTCATGCAGGATAAGCGGTTTCAAGAAGGCCAGCGCTTTGGCGTTTGGTTTGTTCGGCGCATTCCACGGCGTATCGTTGTCTTTTGAGACTTTGGAAACGAAAGGCGGCAAGCGCACCGCCATCCCTGCCTCAAGCCGCGTATTGGCCTTGGCCCGAGCTCCATCGACGCGGATCTGTCCGGTGCGCAGCAGTTTTTCCAGCTCGCCTTGCGTCATCGGCATACGCCGTTTGACCCAGCGATCGAGCCGCACGCCGCCTTCCTTGTCCGAGACGGTTTCGGTGATGACTTGACGGCTCATGCCATGAGCCTCTTCAGCGCCAGGAGACCCACCGCAAATGCGGTGATCGCGCCGACCAGATTGAGCCCCGCGAATATCAGTCCTTTCATGACCTCGCCGGTCAGGAATAGGTCGACCGTGTCGCGCGAGAAGGCAGAGAAGGTTGTAAACGCCCCCATCATGCCGACGCCAACGAGCAGCCAGAGCGTGTTTTCAAAAGCCAGCTCCCGGCTCGCAAACCAGCCCATCATGGCGCCGAGCACGAAACTCCCGGCAATATTGACGAACAATGTGGCCCAAGCCCCGGACACGCCGCCATGTTCGGTAAAGGCGAGGCCAACACCATATCGCAAGCACGCACCCACCGCGCCGCCCAAAGCTACGAGAAGAAATCCATTCATCGCCGCGACATAGAAGGTTTTGAGACCGAGAGAAAGAGCAGCCAGGCAGGAATTGAGGGTGTTGGATCATTGAGAGACGCAATCGGAGGCCCTCTTCCTGAGCCTGTCGAAGGACGAGCCTCAAAGCGATTCGACGCTCGCTCGTCCGTCGTCGCCGCTCCGGGAGGTCGACGCCACGCTTCCAAATTTGACACGTGCGCACCGCGCTCGCATCCTCGTCCCGGGAGGAAATCAATTATGTTCATAGGACATTATGGAGCGGCGCTGGCGGCGCGAGCGGTGAAACCGGCGATTCCGCTCTGGCAACTTTTCGTGGCCGTTCAGCTGGTCGACTTCGCCTGGGCGGGGTTGGTCCTTGCTGGGGTCGAGAAGTTTCGGGTGGCGCCAGGCTTCATGGAAGCCTCAATCCTCGATCTCCACCATATGCCTTACACCCACTCGCTCGTGGCCGCGGTCATCTGGGCCATTGCGGCGGGTGTTCTCTATGCCGCCCTCCGGCGCGGCGCCAAGGCAGTCACGGCGGGAATCATCATTGGCGTGGCGGTCTTTTCGCACTGGCTCACTGACCTGATCGCGCACGGCCCAGACCTCGCCCTGTGGTTTGGAGGCCCGAAAGTGGGCTTTGGATTGTGGAACAGTCTGCTTTGGACACAAGTGGTCGAGATCGGCCTGTTGATGATTGGCGGCGCGCTTTATCTCGCGCACACAAAACCCAAGGGAGCGATTGGACGTTTTGCGCCATACGCGCTGCTGGGCTTCATGTTGGCACTTCAGATCTACAATCACCTTCCGGTCGATCACCCGCCCGCCATTCCGCAATTCGCGATCATGGCGCTGATCGCGTTCACATTGCTCGCCGTGCTGGCCTGGGCTGCGGACCGGACGCGAGAACCCGCTTAGACGGGGGTTCGCTTCAATCTGTTCAGCGCCTCGTCCAGGGCCGAGAGGTAGCGCGATCGATCAGCCTTGGAGAAGGGTGCAGCGCCGCCCACCTGTTCGCCCCCTGCCCGGAGATCCGCCATGATGGCGCGGGTCGCGATCGCGCCGCCAATCGAGTTTTCCGTAAATGGTTTACCGTTCGGGCCAAGCACGATGGCCCCTTTCTTCAGCGCCCGGTCCGCCAGCAGAATGTCCGCCGTCACGACCACGCTGCGCGCGTGCGCAAGTTCGACCACGTGATCGTCCGCAGCGTCAAACCCATCGCTCACGGCCACATGCGTGATCAATGGATGCGGCGGTACGCGCAGAAAACTGTTGGAGACCAGCGTGACCGGCACTTGGTGGCGCAGCGCGACTTTATAGGTCTCGTCCTTGACCGGACACGCATCCGCATCGATTAGAATTGCGATCGGGTCTGCCACTATTTGTACAGGCACCAGCGCATGATGGCCTTCTGGGCATGCAGTCGGTTTTCCGCTTCGTCCCAGACCAGCGATGCCGGTCCGTCGATGATCTCGGCGTCGACTTCTTCGCCCCGGTGCGCCGGTAGGCAGTGCAGGAACCTGGCACCGCCCTGGGCCAGCTCCATCAAATCGTCCGTGACCGCAAACGGGTCGAGTTCGGCGAGACGCGCCTCTCCATCCTTGTCGCCCATGGAGACGAACGTGTCGGTGATCACAACGTCGGCGCCCGCGACGGCTTCTTCCGCATTGTCGTAGAGATCGATGCGGCCCTGCAGTTCGCGCGCAATGGCAACATCATCTTCATCCGGCGCATAACGATCCGGGGTACCGATCGCGAAGGAGAAGCCGAATTTCGGCGCCGCATGGATGAAACTGGAGCAGACATTGTTTCCGTCACCGACCCAGGCGAGACGGGCACCTTGAAGGTTAAGGCCGCTCTCTTCCAGGGTCATCAGATCCGCCATGATCTGGCACGGGTGAGACCGGTCGGTCAGGCCGTTTATGACCGGCACCGAAGCCGCTTCGGCAAACACTTCGAGATCGCTGTGGCTGTTGGCGCGCAGCATCACCATATCGACATATCGGCTGAGAACCCGCGCCGTGTCTTCCACGGTTTCACCCCGCCCAAGCTGCATATCGGAAGCTGTCGCGATGATCGAGTCGCCGCCCAGCTGGCGCATGGCAGCTTCGAAACTGAACCGGGTACGGGTAGAATTCTTCTCGAAGATCATCGC
>JANSXJ010000025.1 GCA_024743015.1 Hyphomonas sp.
CGGGCTAAATCAGCTTCCTCGGTGCGCGGATAGGTGTCGAGGTCTTCACCAGGCGCAAACTGGGTCGGGTTCACGAAGATACTCACCACGGTGACATCGCAGGTCTCGCGCGCCCGCTTGACGAGAGAGATATGGCCGTCATGCAGCGCGCCCATGGTCGGCACGAAACCGATCCGGCGACCGGCGCGCCGATGTTCTCCCAGCGCCTCGCGGAGGTCGGCCAGCGTACGAAGTCTAAGAGGCATATTCGTCATCGCGCCCTGCTTTAGAGCAGAAGCCGTGGGCGATCTACGGTTTATTTCTGTGCCCATGCACTTCTCAGTATGCCGCCCTTCAGACGCGGTTTCCCGAGCGTTCCAAATTCAATTGTTACAAATTCGTGTGGTTAACGCCCCATTAACCGTTTGGGGCGAAATTTTAACGCATGAGAAAGCCCATCCTTCCCCGCTTCAAGTCGCTGCTGAGTGCAGCATGTTCCGCGCTTTACACTCGCCAGGTGAAGCCGGCCTCCTCTGACCTCAATCGCGACCCGGCAGTGCCGGATCTTGAGCCAGATGATGAAGCTTGGTTGTTTGAGTCTGACGCAGCATATGAAGCCAAGCGCGTCGAGCTTTCAAACGATATGAATGCGCTGGCAGATGACCTATCTGACCTTCGCGAAGCACTCGCTTTGATCCACGGCGAAACCCCGTTCCCAGTTGAAGCCACCACGCTCAAGCCATGTGCCGTCATCCATCATGACGATATGCTCTTCGAAGGCGAAGTCGAAGCCCCGTTCATTCCAGCACAGGAAGAAGTCAGCGGCGGCGAAGGCGTATACCTCTTCGGGGATGCCCCAACCTTCCAGGACGAGGTGCCTGCTCAACAGCACGCAGCCTGATGACCTAGAAAAGAGGCGCCCCGGCAATGCCCGACGGACATGGACATATAGGCGATTCCGCCGACACACTTACACTTTCAATCCCGGCACAAAAACAGTGCCGGGTTGTTGTTGTAGGTAACGAAAAAGGCGGCGCCGGGAAGTCTACCGTATCCGTGCATCTTGCGATCGCCTTGATGCGGATGGGATTGAAAGTCGGAGTCATCGATCTCGACGTTCGTCAACGTACGCTGACCCGCTATCTCGAAAACCGCATGCGTTGGATGCAATCGACCGGAGCACAGCTTCCGATGCCGGAGATTATCCGCGTCGATGCAAGCTCTGAGCGCGATCTCGATATTGCCGAAAAAGAAGAGACCGAGCGGTTTCACACCTCTCTCGAACGTCTCAAAGAAGTCTGCCAGGTTGTGATTGTCGACGCCCCGGGCGGAGATACGTACCTGTCGCGGATCGCGCATATGGCCGCCGATACTCTGGTTACGCCACTAAATGATTCTTTCGTGGACTTTGATCTGCTCGGAGATGTGAACCCGCAAACGCTGGAAGTCCTGCGCCCCAGTTTCTATTCGGAAATGGTCTGGCAGTGCCGCAAGAGCAAAGCGCGGACATCGCGCCAACCCATCGACTGGATTGTGATGCGCAACCGTGTTTCACCGCTCGAAGCTCGCAACAAACAGAAAGTCGGTGAAGCACTGTCCAATCTGTCAAAACGGATCGGGTTTCGCCTCGCGCCCGGCCTGTCCGAACGGGTCATTTATCGCGAGCTTTTCCCGGCCGGCCTGACCCTGCTGGATCTCACCGAGAGCGGCTCCAATGTCTCCTTCACGATGAGCCACGTTGCTGCGCGCCAGGAGCTGCGAGATCTCGTTATCCTGCTGCAATTGCCAGAGCTTGCGGGCACCGAGATCTCTTTCTAGCGTCTTTACCAGCCCCAACGCACACCCGCGCGCGCGCCATACTCATCGCGGTCTGGGACAACTCCAAGGGCCATATTCGCGGACCAATTGCTGTGCAGACGCGCTGTCCCTGAGAAAGCCAAGGCGGTTTTTCCACTAAAGTAGCCGACATTACCAGTGAGGGCGAACCGCTCATTCGCTTGCAACCAGCTTGAGCCTGCAAGAGCATTCGACACCGCAATGCCGGCTGAATGCTCGTCCAGCCGTTGCTGCGCGTGAACCAGGGCAGACGCGAGCATATCAACCTCGAGATCCAGCTGTGTGAAGGAGGATTGGAGCGACTGGATCGCTACCGCGTTGTTGCTGATCGCCTGCTCGCTATTGGCTATCCGAACCTGATTTTCACTGATCGACGCCTGCGCATGCACTAGCGCGGTTTGGTTGGCTGAAATATTCTCTTCATGGGTCTCGATATTGATCTCCGCGGCGTCCAGGCGCGCGCCTTGATCGACCATTGTCACTTCAGCTGTACCCAGTCGGCCTTCATGGTCGATGACATTGCTTTGCAGCTGACCAATCTCTGCTGTGTGCCCTTCAAGCTCTGACTGATGCTGCTCCAATCTGAGCTCGTGCGTTGAAAGCTGGTCTTCTGTCTGAGCGAGGCGCTCTGTGTTGTCTTCAATCGTCTCGGCATTGTTGGAAATCAAAACCGCATTGTCTTGATGTGCCAGTCTGTTTTGCTCGATTGCTGCACCGTTTCCTTGGATCGCTGACCGGTTGTCAGAAATATCAGCCTGCGCCCCCTCAAGTCCAAGCTCCAGATCAGCAATACTCTCTTGATGGCTCTCCAGATTGATCTCCGCAGCTGCCAGGCGCGTGCCCTGATCGACCATGGTCGCCTCAGCCGAATCCAGTCGGCCTTCATGGTCGATCACACTGCTTTGCAACTGATCAATCTCTACTGTGTGCCCTTCAAGCTCTGACTGATGCTGCTCCAGTGTTATCTCATGCGTGGAAAGCTGGACTTCTGTCTGAGCGACGCGCTCGGTGTTGTCTGCAATCGTCTCGGCATTGTTGGAAATCAAGACCGCATTGTCTTGATGTGCCAGTCTGTTTTGCTCGATTACTGCAGTGTTTCCTTGGATCGCACTCACATTCTCGTCGACCCGGCGCGAGGTTTCTTGAAGGGCTTGAGCATTCCCCTCAATCGCTGATCGGTTTTCAGAAATATCGCCTTGTGTTCCCTCAAGCCCAAGCTCCAGATCAAGAATGGCTTCAGTGTTCTGCTGGGTCTGCTCAAAACTCGTTTCCGATAACCCGCGCAGATTGGCAATCGCGGACGCGTTCTCGTCGACACGCTCATTGGTCTGCGAAATTGCTTCCCGGTTTTGCTCGATGCCAGCGCTGTTCTCGGCAATGGTCTCAACGTTTGTTAGGATGGACTCGCGATTGACACCGATCGCATTCGCGTTCCCCTCCACCTCTTCATCCAAGGCAGAAATCGCGCCCGTATTTTCGCCAATCGCCGCCGAGTTCTCCTCCAGACGTTGCTGCTGCCCGGCGATTGTATTGGAATTTTCAGCCACCGTCTCTTGGGTGGCACTAAGATCACGCCGCGTTCGCGCGATCGTTTGTTCGTTTGCGGACACGCGCTCAGCCGTTTGGCTTATGAACGCGGTATTGTTGTCAATGTCGTCGCGATTTTCCGAGATGGCATTCGTGTTTTCAGCGAGGCTGCTCTCCACCTCTTCGGTTCTTTCTTCCAGGGTCGAGACATGGGCCTCGGTTTCGGCGATGGCGCGGGTGTTTTCCTGCGTCCGTCGCCTTATGTTGCCTATCGCAACGCCCCCAGATCCAATTTCATCCGCCAAGGCCCCGATCGCGGCCGAATTCTCGTCCAGACGCTGCTGCTGCTCGGCGATTGAACTGGAGTTTTCAGTCACCGTCTCTTGCGTGGTGCCAAGATCGCGCTGCGCTTGTGCAATCGCTTCCTCATTTACAGAAACGCGCTCAGCCGTTTGAGTCGTGAACGCGGTATTGCGGTCTATAGCTTCGCGGTTTTCCGAGATGGCATCCGCGTTGTGAGCAAGGCCGCTCTCAACTTCCTCGGTCCTTGTTTCCAAGGCTGAGACCTGGGTCTCGGTTTCGGCGATGGCGCGGGCGTTTTCCTGCGTCCGCCGTCTGATGTCGCCTATCGCAACACTCCCAGTCCCAATCTCATCCGCCAAGGCCCCGATCGCGGCCGCGTTTTGGCCAATCGCCATCGCGTTCTCGGAAATGCCAGCGGTGTTTTCGCCGATATCGAAAGCGTTTTGCGCAATACCGGATTCCGCGTCTGAAACATACGTGTTCAGGCTCTCAATCTGCTGCGCATTCTGTTCGGCCAATTGCGTATTGCTCGCGGCTTGCTCGCTGACCGCGCTCAATTCTACACCTTGAGAGTCAAACTGAACTTGAAGCGTGTCGAGGCGCTGACTGACCGTGTCCACGCGGCTGGATAATGTACCGAACTGGTTGAAGTTCACGGCGTCAAAGGCATCCGTGCCGTCTGCGACATAGGAAATACGGCGCAGCAGGGACTCATCTTCATCCGTCGTCGCCGGATCATCGGCGCGCCCAATCGAAACTGTATAGTCATCAGCAGCGATGGAATTTGCCCCGAGCGCAACCGAGTAACGGCCCCGGGCTTCGGCCAGCATCCCGAGCGCAGTTGAATATCTCTCCGCGGCAAGGCTATTCGCGCCAATTGCCAAGCTCCCAAAGCTGCCTTCCGTTACGTTGGCATTGTACCCCAAAGCCGTCCCCACCAGCGCCTGATCGCCAACGCCCGCATTGGTTCCAATGGCCACGCTGTCAAATTCAAACGCATTTGCGCCTGTACCGATGGCAATACTCTGCCCGCCTTGGGCATTTGCGGCTCCGCCGATAGCGAGCGCCCCACCTGGATTGGCTATCGCCGCGGGCCCATCGCTATTGACTTGAAAGTACTGAGCGTCCGCCAACAACCGCTCGTAACTATCGACAAGGTTCAACAGCGCGCCTGAATTGTCAGAGATCGCAGTGCGATTAACGCCAATCTCGACCGCGTTGGCATCGACTCTGGACTCCACCGTGTTGAGCTGTCCGACATTCACCGCATCGGTATCGTTCATACCCGCCGCAACATAGGTGAGGCGACGCCGCAGCGTTTCATCTTCTGGTGAGATTGGATCGTCTTCGCGTCCGAATGATACGGTATCGGCCTCATCGGCTATGGACGTCGAGCCAATTGCAACGGCCCTCAAGGCCGTGGCTTCGGCTTCAAAACCCAGTGCGGTGGCCCGTATCCCATCGGCGTGCGATTCGCCGCCGATTGCCATCGATGCAAATGCGCCATCCGCCACGCCGGCATGATAGCCGAGCGCCACACCAAAGGCCGCTTCATCGCCAACACTGGCATACTCTCCGATAGCCACCGCATCTGTGCTCCCCGCATAGGACGCGCCGCCGATCGCGATCGCATTGCTGCCCGCAGCATTTGCCGCCGCAGAAGTAGCGCGAATGTCCACATAGTCTGTGACCTCATCCAGTGAGCCGATCCGGGTTTCGACAGACTGAATGGCAGCAAGGTTTGTGGAGATATCGATCGCATTGTCGCTGATATTGGTCGCAACCGCCTCGAGCTGGCTTAGCGTCACGGCATCATTCGAGTTTTGCGCGTCCGCGAGATTGGTGATGCGCCGCTTCAAGGTCGAGGAGCCGACCGAAACTGTATTGGCGTCGGCCGCAACAGAATCGGCGCCGAGCGCGACTGAATGCGCCGCAGTAGCTTTGGCGTAAGCTCCAAGCGCCGTGGAATAGTACCCGTCCGCATCGCTAACTGCACCGATCGCTGTGCCGGCAAAAGCGGCGCCATCGACCTCTGCCTGAAATCCGAACGCCGATCCTATATGGGCCGCCGCGTCGATATGTGCGTCGGTTCCGACCGCGACAGAATCATTTGCTTCAGCTTCGGCATCCAGTCCGATGGCGATACCCCCTTCCTGATCAGCCCGCGCGTTATTGCCGATCGCGATCGCGTCGTCACCGGTCGCCTCAGCCTCGCCCTCAGCGCTGTTAATGTCGATCAATTCCGAGCGTAAATCACCAATGGTCTGTGCCATTGCAGCGGGCGAATTCAGCCAGATCACAGACAAGGCCGAGCTTACGAATAACGGTGTTTTCACATCAATACTCCGAACAAGTATTGAGAATGCCGCCCTGCCCGCGCGCAGGATTGCTACGGACCAGTCCCAAGGTTGGTCGCATTAGGGTGAAGCTCGATGCACCTCGAAGTCATTGTCCGTGCATCTCAAGTTACTTTTCCCGACGTCTCAGATCGTTTCGATGAGATCCGTATACGTTGTTGTATATATTATGAAATTATCCAAACTGGCGGTGCATTCTCGCACCCGCTCAACGTGTCACTTGTCTCGCCAGATTTCGCTTACGATCCGGCAATTTAGGATTGCGGCACACCGTTTTGTTCCACGCTGAACCAGTCGAGCATTGGATCGTTCAGCGTACGGCGAGGTTCACCACTCATATCTGCCCGATAGCCCGTTTTAAACAACGAACCCGGCGGGCGCCCAAATGCCAGTTTTACGGCACGGTTGAAATTCGCATCCGAGGAAAACCCCCACCGCTCAGAGACTTGGCTGAGTCGTCCGCGACGGATGCCGCCTGTCGCGAGATCCCATATCGCGGAAAACAGGCGCCGGTCCTGAATACGACGACGCACCCCGCCGTCCAGTTCAAACATCCGATAAAGCGTTGCGCGCGACATATTGAACAGCTCGCAAATCTGTCGAGGTCCCAGATTGGGGTCCTCGAGATGCGTATCAATATATTTTCGGATCAGATTGCGTCGGCCGATCCACCACTCTTCACGATCCGAGACCGGGGTCCAGGACTCCTGAATCTCCGATTTCAGTAAAGTGATCAGGCTTTCCGGATCAAATGCTTCACCGCCACTGCGCGCAAAGTATCGGTCGAGCAGCACCGCAAGCTGGTGTCCGCGCGGGGAGTCTACGTCCAAAACAATCGGCGCGACAGGATCCGCATCGGTGAGACCGAGTTCAGATCTTGGGATCATCACTTGCTCGATTTCCGCATTGTGATGGCTACCACGAAACTGCTGCTTAAAATCAGTGATCGTGATAATTCCGGGGCGGTGTACATAGTTAGAGTCGGAAAACTCGATCGCGGCGAACCCCGAGTGTAACCGCTGAACGGAAACAACGCCGCCTGACTGATGCTGCTGACCTTGGCCATGTTGGAACAATTCGCATCCGGTTGCGAACCGGGCACCGACCAAATGCCCTTCGGCCCTGCTCTCAAACAGGTTGGTGCCATCCGGTCGCCGCGGATGTAACAGATTGATCGATTGGACGGGGGCCCACAGGTCGAGCCAGTCTTTCATCGACACAGCCCGCATATCCCAGCCAGCGAGTTTTTCTACTCCGGTGTGACCAGGCTGAGCATTCGACGCTTCGGCGTCAGGCGTTTTGAGAACTAATTGCATAGTTCAATGAGTATCTGAATTTCAGACCCCTGAAATTCTCATCACGTCTCAAACTTTGAAGATATCGCATAGTCTAGGAAACTATTCAAAAACACTCTGGCGTCGTTTTTGATATTTTATTCAATATTGAGACGTTTGGATAATGACGATTGTTTGTAGATACCATAATCCGATTGCGTGCGGCGGGGATCAAACCTCTTTGCACACGTGAATAGCTCTTAACTTTCTTTTGGTTGCGGTAACTAACGTCCCCTAGTACTCACGTGATCAAAAGATGCGCCTTGGCCGTTTACGCAGTCGGCCAAGGCGCAATTTTTTTGTAGAGAATTGCTGGCAGGAACCTGACATGCGCCCGGCCGACGGCGCGAACTGAAGCGACGCATGCGGATTGAAGCGACGCATTGGGTTCAGATCGACGTTCCAATCAACGCGTATCGCCAGCGCTCCAGCTCATCGACACACTTATGAGACATCTGCTCAAGCCTCGGCTTGTGGCACGAGACGATCAAGTCACAGCGTTAAGCGGCGATTTTATCGAAACCACGTACACCGGTGAGATGCTCGATAGCGCGCTCGGAGTTTGGTATCATCGCCGACGGGTCCAAGTCGGATAGCGAATATGAGCAAAGTTGTCCGGGGGTCGTTCCGAAGGCGCGACGGACGGAACGCGAAAAATTAGCGTCAGAGCTAAAGCCCCACCGCTCCGCTGCTTCATGGATCATGCCCCGCTTGATCGGCTTGGATGAAATCTCGAACACGGCCCGGAACAGGCGCCGATTGCTGATATAGTTCCGCACCCCGTTTTCCGACTCGAACATTCGATAGAGGCTTGCGCGAGAAACCCCGAATTCATGTAAGATCGATGTTGTCGACAAGTCGGGCGACAACAAATTCCGCTCAATATGTTCGCAGATCAGATCGCGCAGCGCGTTGCGTGCCTGTCTCCGCACGTCGCCTCCGACAGGGTTTCCCACAATCGCGAATTTCACGCAGCTGACGAATCTCGAAAAGTCCGACGCGTTCAGTTCAGACGTCCCTCGCTGCAATGGCACGCACAAACGATCCATCTCTCGACCAAGAAGCCTGGCCGCGAGGGTGCCAGCCCGGAAATGAAGCGATGGAAGCGGTGCCTCCGCCGGAAGCCCCAGTGAGTCCTTGTTCAAATAAACGCTCTCAAGATGAGAGGCCTCGTGTAACGCGTCAAACTGGTGCGCGTAGTCGATGATCGCGATATCTCCAGGTCGATGAGCAAACGCATTGTCACCGCTGACTCCAATTGTACCGCCCCGAACAAAGCGCTGCACTTGGACCAAATCCCGCAAGAGGCTGGAATGGCGCTTTGTCATCCGCAAGGATTGGGCGTCATAGGTCGCACTCACGATGACACAGGATTCAGATGTGTGATTGTGGATCTCAAACTGGCCTGAATTCCGACCCGACAGAATGGGCGCAATGTCGAACATTCTGGCAGTCTGCGCGAACCAGAAATCAAAGGGCCCCTGACCATGTTCCGAGAGAAACTGAATCTTTGAGTCTGCGCTGACCGGATAGACATCCATCATTGTCTGTATCGCCCTCTATCTGATTGCGGCGCACCGCGTTCTTTCTCAGAACGTATCAGATCCACCTCGAACGAAAATTCTCGTGGAGTCTCAAGTTTTCAATGGGGTTGTTTAGCCCGATCACGACATTCTGCCCGAGATTTCGCCGTGAAACACCGTCCTGCCAGGACCGTCGCCGCTCAATCGATTCAACCTGATGTTTAGGAGTAATCCGCGATCCGGCTAAGCAAACGACCGCGAAACTCGAAGAAGCTCGCGCCGCGGATCTTGACGGTTTCTCCCGCCCGCACGCCATTCGGCAAGTCAACCGCCGCCTTGCCCTCAAACTCGATCTCGGCAGAGGCTTTACCCTCGCCAATGATAAGGTTGATCAGTCTTTGCCGCCGATAGGAAAATGCATTGCCGGACAGGCGCGCCACTTCCCCCATCTGATCGCGGCCTTCCAGACGCATGGACTGGCTGGCATTTGAGATGTTCTCGAAGATGACATCCTCAGTCACGCAATCGAGCATGCCCTCAATGTCTCGGTCATTGTAACTCTGGATGTACCGATTGATGATGTCTTCGTGCATGGCCGCCATCTCCTTGCCATCTAAATTGGGTTTAACCGATTCTTTTCAACACGTCCGTTTAGTTGCGCTGCAGCAAAAGCCGTGACATAGGGCGGGACTGATTTTCGAAGGAGGCAGGCCAATGGCTTTGCGCGTGGCAATTGTAGGGGCAACCGGTAATGTTGGACGGGAATTGTTCAACATTATGGATGAACGCAATTTCCCGGCTGACAAGGTTCACGCGGTCGCCTCGCGCCGGTCGCTGGGGCGAAAATGCTCCTATGGCGATAAAACCGTACTGTGCGAAGCGCTGGATGATTTTGACTTCAGTAAAGTCGATCTGGTCCTGATGTCTGCGGGCGGCAGCATTTCCAAAGAGTGGTCGCCAAAAATCGCGGCGGCGGGGGCGATCGTGGTCGACAATTCCAGCGCCTGGCGCATGGATCCGGATGTCCCGCTGGTCGTGCCGGAAGTCAATGGCGAGGCAGTCCTTGGCTATGGCAAGAAGAACATTATCGCCAACCCGAATTGCTCTACGGCGCAGCTAGTGGTGGCGCTGAAGCCCCTGCACCAGGCAGCGGGCATCAAACGCGTCGTTGTCTCGACTTATCAATCGGCGTCTGGCGCAGGCAAAGCCGGCATGGATGAGCTGTGGACACAGACCAAAGGCATGTTTGTGAATGACAGCCCGACCCCGGACGTTTTCTCCAAGCAGATTGCCTTCAATGTCATTCCTCAGATCGACGTTCCAATGGAAGACGGCTCGTTCAAGGAAGAGTGGAAGATGCGGATGGAAACCAAGAAGATCATTGATGAGTCGATCGAACTGGTTGCCACCTGCGTTCGCGTTCCGGTCTTTGTCGGCCATTCCGAAGCGGTCAATGTTGAGCTGGAAGATCCGCTCAGCGTCGAAGATGCGCGTGAGCTGTTCCGCAATGCGGACGGCGTCCAGCTGGTTGATAATATCGAGGAAGACCAGTTCATCACGCCGGTCGATTGCGTCGGCGAATGGGCCAGCTATGTCAGCCGCGTTCGCAAAGACCCGACGGTCGAGAATGGCCTCGTCTTCTGGAACGTATCCGACAATCTTCGCAAGGGCGCCGCTCTCAACGCCGTCCAGATCGGCGAAGAATTGATCAAACGCGGCGTGCTGAAACCTGAAGCCGTTCTGGCTTAGGGTCCACGCGCGTGCCCAGCCTGCTCTTTGTGTGCCTCGGTAATATTTGCCGCTCGCCAGCTGCAGACGGGATCGCGCAATCAATCGCGAAACAGCGCGGCCTGGACTGGCGCATCGATAGCGCGGGTACCGGGGCGTGGCATGTCGGCAAGATGCCAGACGATCGCATGATGGCAGCCGCGGCCACGCGCGGCATCGATCTCTCCTCGCTGCGCGCACGTCAGGCGGAATCGGATGATTTTCTACGCTTCGACCATATCTTCGCCATGGACGCGGCCAATCTCGCCGACCTGGAGCAAATCCGGCCTGCAGGGGCCACCGCAAATCTCAGCATGTTCCTGGAACAAGCGGACGTTCCAGACCCCTATTATGGCGGCGCGGATGGGTTCGAGCATGTGCTTGATCTGATTTCCGGGCGGATGAAAACGCTGTTCGATCGCTTGCAACAAGACTGATGTAAAAACCCGGTACGCGCCCGCTTTTTCCCCTTGCACCGACTGCTGATTTGCGGTTTATGGCGGCTTCGGTCGCGAGACAGCGACCGACTTACCCATCGGATGCGGGCGTAGCTCAGGGGTAGAGCACAACCTTGCCAAGGTTGGGGTCGTGAGTTCGAATCTCATCGCCCGCTCCAAATTTCTCAACGATTTAGACGATTCTGCAAAATTGAACTGGCCACGACGTGGGCGGTTCGGATCGCGATCAAGGACGCTCGCCATTTTTTGCGTGTTCGGTCGGCATTGGTGATAATTCTCACGCGATCAGAACGCGATCGCTTGCTTTTCGACTCCCAGGCTCTGTAGTGTTGAACAATCCAAGAAAAGCCGGAAGGCAGATCGCGCCCCGATACGCTTGTCCGATCCATAAACGGAGAGATTCATGAAACGCACCCTTGGCGCCGTCGCGGCCCTGACCGTCACCTTTCAGGCCCCCGCCTTCGCAGACGGTCATCAAACGCTTCTGCAGAATGCGTCTGTGATCGATGTTGAGACTGGAAGCATCGCCGAAGACCAGAACGTCCTTATCGAAGATGGTATGATTACGGCGATAGGCTCGCGTGTCCGCGCGAACGGATCGGCGACCCGCATTGATCTGGATGGGGCATATCTGCTGCCCGGTCTGACCGACAGTCACGTCCACCTGACCAGTCGGGCCGACAAGCACGGTCTACGTCGACTGCTGATTTCAACCCCGCGCGCCGCGATTAGCGGTGTCGCCAATGCGAAGATCACGCTCGAAGCGGGTTTCACGACGGTGCGGAATCTCGGCGCTCCCGGCTACGCAGATATCGACCTGCGCAAAGCCATTGATGAGGGCGAGGTTCCCGGCCCGCGTATTCTCGGCGCTGGCCAAGGCATCAGCATAACCGGTGGTCATTGCGGTGATGCAACGTCCCTGCCCTATGAAGATAAAGTCGAGGGCCGCGCCGCCGATGGCCCCTGGGCGGCACGCCAGAAAGTCCGCGAGAACAAGAAATACGGCGCAGACCTTATCAAATTTTGCGCCACTGGCGGCGTGCTTTCTCCCAATACGACGATCAATGCGCAACAGTTCTCATTGGAAGAGATGAAAGCCATCACGGATGAAGCACAGGCGCTCGACCTGAAAGTGGCGGTTCATGCACATGGGCCACGCGGCATCCAGTCCGCGCTCGATGCCGGGGTCGACTCCATCGAACACGCGAGCATGATCACCGATGCCAGCATCGCACAAGCGGTGAGCCAGGGGACGTATCTCTCAATGGACGTCTATGTATCTGACTATATTCTCTCAGAAGGAGAAGCTGCCGGCGTTTTGGCAGAATCACTCGCCAAGGAGCGGCAAGTTGGGCGTTTTCAGCGCGAACGCTTCAAAGCTGCGGTGGAAGCGGGCGCGAATATCGCCTTTGGGACAGACGCCGGTGTCTACCCGCACGGTACCAATGCGCGTCAGTTCGCCAAAATGGTCGAATGGGGCATGACTCCATTACAAGCCATTCAGGCCTCAACCATCGGCAACGCTGACCTGTTCGGCATGTCCGACGAGATCGGCTCAATCACGGTCGGCAAATATGCAGACCTGATCGCCGTCCCGGAAAACCCCCTCAGCGATGTCTCTGTATTGGAACATGTCGACTTCGTGATGAAGAATGGTGACGTCTACAAGAATGAGTTGGGGGACTGAGCGCGCCAAACCAGAACCGGACT
Organism: Hyphomonas sp.; assembly: GCA_024743015.1. Taxonomy (GTDB): domain Bacteria; phylum Pseudomonadota; class Alphaproteobacteria; order Caulobacterales; family Hyphomonadaceae; genus Henriciella. The sequence goes on from JANSXJ010000025.1 coordinate 12,795, forward strand.
AAAGCAAAACGGGCAGTCCCAATGGACTGCCCGTTCTTTTTTGGTCTGTGAAAGGCGCCTGCGCGTCTTATTCACCGAACTTGTAGTTAAAGCGCACACCGATGGCCCGCGGCGCGCCCAGCGTCGCATAATGTGTCCGCACCGTGACGGGGTTGCCGTCATTGTCTGTCACAATCTGATTGCTCAGCGGCGTGCCGACAAAGCCTGTCTCGATATACTGATCGAACAGGTTGTTGACGAACAGGGACGCGGTCCATTCTTCCGCAATGTAGGTCGCGTTGACATTTGCCACGCCGAACGATTTCAGCGTGACAGAGTTTCCGCGGCCACCTGTGCGGGTCAGGACGTCGCCCTGCCAAGCATATCCGCCATTGAAGACGATCTCGTCACCATTGTTCAGAGGCTTGGTATAGTCCGCAAAGAACGAGTACTGCGTCTCGGGAGAGCCAGGCAGTCGATCACCGGTGCGACCATCTTCAAACGCTGTGCCGAACCCTGGAGGGGTGATCGTCCGCACGAGGAATGGAACATCCTCGGTCAGCTCTGTATCGGTCACCGACAGAGCACCGCGCAGGTTCAGGGCATCATTCACCGCCCACGAGCCTTGCAGCTCGATACCGGTCGACTCGGCCCCAGCCGCGTTGATCGTGATCGGAATGTTCGCGTTCACGGTCGCTGAATCAACCTGCGGGTCGACCCAATCGACATAGTAGAGCGCACCGTTCAGCGTCAGTGCGCCGTCCAGCCACGTCGTCTTAGCCCCAATCTCATAATTGGTGGTTTGGTCAGGCCCATACTGACGCTCGTCAAATTGCGCGACGTCACCCGGGTTAGGACCAAATTGTTGACCGGGTGCCAGCGCACAAGAGCCTTGCGTTGCGTTCGGGTCAAATGCTGGGCAAGGGCCGAGACCATTCGAGTTACCGATCCGGTAGCCTTCACTAACGGTGAAGTAACCCAGGATATCATCGGTGAAATCGTACGACGCGTTGAACTTGTAGAGGAAGCCATCATCAGCTTGCCCGAGCGAAGGATCGAAAGGCTGCGCCCTAATTTCGCCGAGCGTCCGAGGCACAAAGCTGGCATCGAAGAGCGGGAAGTCCACCGCGCTGAATTCTTCCAGCTCGTAATCATACCAACGTGCACCGACGGTCACGTTCAGTCGATCCGTGATGTCGTATCCGACCTCACCGAAGATCGCTGTCTCTGTCAGCTCAGAATACGCCTGGGAGAAGTATTCCAGATCATCCGGGCGATCGACCAGGAAGGTGAACCCAAGCGTGTTAATCGCGTAGGTATCATATCCGGGCGTAAACTCTGAAGACGATCCAACCGTTTCATTCTTCGAGTAGAACCCGCCAATGATCCAGTCGAGTGGACCATCATGCTTCGACACCAGACGAACTTCCTGGGTGAATGTCTCTTCTTCCCCAACTTCGCGGGTAATTGAAGCAAAGGCCGGGAACAGCTCATAAGAGTATTCGAGTGAGATCAGCAGATCGTTCTGATCGCGCATCCCGTCATCTTCGAACGTCGACAGACCAGTCGCCGATGTCAGTTCAGCAAAGCCGAGATCCGCGGTCACTTCCAGCGCCAACAGATCATTGGTGATCTCATTCGGCTCGGGAACCCGCTTGGCATTCTCGAACGCACCGGCGCGGAAAATGTTCGCCAGCGCACCTGGATAGACTGCACGCTGAGACGAAATCCGACGACCACCAACTTCCACATTCTGATAGTAGTAAGTCAGCGTACCATCGAGCCAATCAGTTGGCGTCCAACGCGCTGCAATACGTCCGGAAAGCGCTTCTTCGCTGTCCACGTCTTTGGCGCTGCGCAGATTCGCCGAAACGTCAGCCGGATCGGTAAAGTCTGGATCCGGATTCGATACGCCTGGCTCGATCAAAAGGAATGGCTGATCAACGAAACCGCTATCGTTCAGCATATCGAGCGAGCCGCGGATCGCGAAATTGTCGCCGAACTGCTTGTTGAACGTGAAGCCGTAATCTGTCGAAAGACTATCCGCCGTTTCGTACTGGAAGGCTTCGGCGCGAACTTCGAGTGTGTCGGCAGCGAAGTCAGGACGCTTCGGGATGTATCGAATGGCACCTGCCAGCGTTCCGGCACCATAAAGGGTCCCTTGTGGCCCAAGCAGAACCTCGACACGCTCCACGTCATTCAGTTTGAGGTCGATGAAGAGCGGAATATCGCCGAGATAGGTCGCAACCGTTCCGCCGCCATCATTGTTGCCGTCGCCTGACCCGATTGGGTTGGCGTTCAGGCCGCGGACAACAATCGGGTTCCCTTGACGACCGCCGCGGTCAACCACGTTGATGCCGGGCACGTAAGCCAGCGTATCTGCAAGTTCTGTAAAGCCTTGCTTTTCGATCTGGTCCGCGCCGACGGCAGCGATGTTGAGCGGCACGTCCTGGACGCTTTCAGCGCGGCGGGTCGCGGTGATGATGACGGTTTCCTGACGCGCTTCGGCTTCTTCGGTGTCAGCCTCCTGAGCGATCGCATGCGGAGCCGCGGTTAAGGCGAGCAGAACGCTCGCACTGGTGAGTAGCTTTGTTTTCATTTGGTAACCTCCAGACCTCTCTCCATAAGGATGAGAAACACGCGCGGATCGCCTCGCGTCAAACTTATCTTCATGTCAGAACCGCCATTGACATAAATGCGTTGTAATTGGGCAACGTTTGCCTGATTAAGTGCCATTATGGATGAGTTGACCCGGAACCTGCTTGAAGCGCGCAGATTGTTGCGTCGCAAAGCCTATCGCGAATGCCACGCGATCTGTCTTAACGTTCTAAAATCTCAGCCAAAAAATGCGGAAGCGTTCACTATTCTCGGCGTGTTGACAGCCGAGCACGGAAATTTCGCTAAGGCTCTGGAAATATTCCGGCGCGCGATCGCAGCGGATGAACAGACAGGCGAAGCGGAGGCGCATGCCGCGCGGTGCCTGATCGCTCTTAATCGCCGCGACGAAGCTGTCTCAATGGCTCAGGCCGCAGCGAATCGGGACCCAACTGACGCGCTCATCCTGGACACGATTGGAGTCGTTCTGAGCCGGGCTGGGCACCATGAAGACTCGCTCAGCTATTATCAGCGTGCGGTGGAGGCCGACCCCTGTGACCCGAACTATCAATACAATCTGGGCGCGGCACTGCAATTCCTCGGACGTTTCGAGGAGGCGAAAGCCGCCTTTCACGCCTGCCTGGAATTGAACCCGGATGAAAGCCGCGCTCTGGTCGCGCTCGCCTCAATGGGACGAGAGGCAAATGAGGCCTCATTGATCCCCGCGCTGGAGGCGGCCTGGGATGTGCGCGACGAAACCGATGCCGATCAGGCCCTGCAGCTCGCGCACGCCCTGGCCCGGTCTTACGAAGATCAGCAAGACCCAGTCACAGCCATGAGCTGGCTTGAACGCGGAAAACGCCAGAAACGCGCATCGGTTCGCAATCGGGAAGAAGAAGACAAAGCTTGCTTTGCCGCCGCGATTGATCTCGCCTCGAGCCTGTCCATCGCCAACATGCCGAACAAGGGCGGCCCGATTTTCATCGTTGGTATGCCGCGAACGGGCACGACGCTGACCGATCGAATTCTCTCCAGTCATCCCGAAGTCACCTCTGCCGGAGAGCTGAGTGATTTCAGCGTCGCGCTAAAACGCCAAGCTCAAACCCCCGGGCCGTATGTTCTCGATGCGCAAACGCTGATCGCCGCCAAGGGCGTAGACCTTCCCGCCCTCGGACAAGCCTATCTGGACAAAGTTGCTGCCACGCTCGGACTTGATGGCCGTTTCGTCGACAAGATGCCCCTCAACGCGTTTTTTACGCCGATCATCCTCGCCGCTATCCCAAATGCACGCGTGGTCTGCCTGCGCCGGCACGCTGCCGATACCGTGCTCAGCAATTACCGCCAGCTGTTCGCCACCTCTTTTTCCTATTATGCGTACGCGTACGATCTGAAAGCGACGGCGCGCTATGTCGTGAAATTCTTCAATCTGATCGACGAGTACGAGACCGCCTTGCCACCGAGCCGGTTCAAAATCCTGGATTACGAATCGCTCGTCGCGGACCAGGAAGGTCAGACGCGGCAGTTGCTCGACTTTTGCGGTCTGACATTCGACCCCGCCTGCCTCAGTTTTCACGAAAACGAAGCACCGGTTGCAACCGCCAGCGCGACCCAAGTCAGACAGCCTCTTTATTCTAGCTCCATGGGACGCTGGAAATCCTATCGCCCCGCAATGGACCCGGCGCTTGAAATCCTTCAAGTCGCCGATCTGATCTAGATGTCTTCAAAATTTCCGCCGCGCCCTTTACCGCCGGCGAACCGACCCGCGCCTTGCGCTGCGCCAGCCCGCAAGGAGTCGCGGCCATACTCAGCTTCACGCTCTAACGCCTGATCGATTGGAAGACCCCATTGCGCGATCGAGCTGGCGCGGTCCATCCGCATGCAGGTCTGCGGGAAGGCCGCGAGCTGCTGTGCGAGATCGATCGCTGCCTGCAAGGCCGTACCGTCCGCCGCCACTCTGTTTGCGAGACCAAAAGAAAGCGCTTCATCGGCATCGACGGGACGTCCTGTCAGGATCATATCCATGGCACGCGATTGTCCGATCAGGCGCGGCAGACGAACCGTACCGCCATCGATCAGCGGTACACCCCAGCGTCGACAATAGACCCCAAACACGGCGCTCTTTGCTGCAATTCGCAAGTCACACATGATTGCGAGTTCCAGGCCGCCTGCCACAGCATGTCCTTCCACTGCCGCGATTGACGGCTTGCTGAGCGTCAGCCAGCTCGGCCCCATCGGGCCGGTGCGTTCATATCGCTGACCTTCTGAAACCGCTTTGAGGTCAGCGCCCGCGCAGAAATGCCCGCCCGCGCCGGTCAGGATATGGACCGCAATGTCCGGGTTGGCCTCGCCCTCCAGAAAGGCCGCTTTCAGCGCGGCGGCGGTTTCCGGATCGACAGCATTGCGTGCGTGGGCCCGGTTGATCGTGATGATCCCTGCGCTCCCACGCGTCTCGACAAGTACCGTCGCCGCCATGATGCTTACCTGTTCTGTCTGTTTTCGATGAGGTCCTGCACGACTTCGGGTTCGGCGAGGGTTGAGGTGTCGCCGAGATTGTCGAACTGGTTTTCAGCGATCTTGCGCAGGATGCGGCGCATGATCTTGCCGGACCGTGTCTTGGGCAGGCCGGGCGCGAACTGGATCAGGTCCGGGCTGGCAATCGGTCCGATCTCGGTGCGGACATGCTGGACAAGGGCCTTTTTCAGCTCATCATTGCCCTCGATGCCTGCCACAGGCGTGACATAGGCATAGATGCCCTGACCCTTGA
>JANSXJ010000133.1 GCA_024743015.1 Hyphomonas sp.
ACGACCCCCAGCGCGGCTCCTGTCAGCATAGCTCTCATCAGCACTTCTCCTGCATGCGGTCTAGCCGCGTTTCATCCATTTGGCCGGGTTCATCGGTTTGCCGGATTTACGGACCTCCAGATAGAGTTCCGGTTCTCCAACGGTCCGATCGGCCATTTTTGCCACTGGCTCGCCCTGTTTAACTGATTGGCCAACAGCGACATAGCTCGACGACATTCCCGATAACAGTACATGGTATCCATCGCTTGTCGAGAGGATCAGTAACTGTCCGTAACTGCGAAACGGTCCCGAAAATTCGACCACGCCATCGACTGGCGCGGCGACTTGTGCACCGCTGCGTGTGGAATAGGCAATGCCCTCAGATTTGCTGCCACCTGGCATCGTGTCGCCCCAGGCACGCACCATTCGGCCCGCGGTTGGCGAGGTGAGGATCCCCAATGGCTGAGATACGGTGGGCCGCGGCAGGCTGGCGCGCGCCGTGTTGCGTGGCGCAGATGACTCAGCCAGAGCTAGTCGCGGCTTGAGGCGCGGGGCACTCGGCGCGATCGCCTCCAAAGCAGCGATGAGTTCGCGAACCGTGCTCGCTTTTTCTCCAAGAGCTTCAGCGCGTTGTCGCAATTTTTCGGCGTCTGCCGAGACATCTTCAAAGGCGGATCGCTTGGCGGCAGTGAGTTGCGAGATCTCTTCGCGTTTGAGCGACAGCGCGGCTTCTGCTGCTGCGAGGGATTTTTGTTCGCGCAACACTTCCCGCTCAATCCGGCGCAGATTGGTGATCTCCGTCCCGAGGGAATCGGTGCGGGCGCGGACCTGAGGTGCAACCTCGCCCATCAGAATAGCAGCGCGAATGGCCTGGTTGGCGTCCTGGGGCTGGGTCAGCAATGCCGGCGGACGGTGGCGCCCGGACAGAGCGAGAGACGCCATCAAATCTTCGAGAGCGGTTTCGCCGTCGACCAGTTGCGTTCTGGCTGAGCCCAGACGCGTGCGCAGGGAAACGAGTTTCAGTTCTGCAGACGTCGCCTGCTCTTCGCGCCGCTGGCTTTCCATCGCCGCGGAGATCAGGTCGCGTTCAAGCGCTTCCAGATCATTCGCCACCACACTGCCCGCCTGTTCCAGCGCGGCCAGTTGGCGCAGCGCATCTGCGCGTTCAGCTTCCAGTGCTTCCAACTCGGCGCGCGATACGCCGTCTTCGCCGATCGCAGGGGTGCCCGCAAAGCCAATAATGGCGACGCAGGCGGCCAGACGGCCGAGGGAGAAGGAAGACGAAAATCGCATGGTCAATTTATGCCACGGCCAGAGTGATCAGGACATTAACGGGACCTGATCAGCTCAAATCGTCATCAATATGGCAATTTTAACCGTCTTTGGCAGCAATCTGGTCCGCCAGATCTACGATCACCTTGGCCTGTTTCCAGGTCGCATCGTCCTGCATCTTGCCATCCAGCATGGCAACACCGGCCCCATCCGGAATGGCCTCCAGTACGCGCCGCGCGAAGGCAACTTCATCCGGGTCCGGGCTGAAGACGCGTTTGGCAACGTCAATCTGGCTCGGGTGGAGCGTCCATGTCCCCACACAGCCCATTAGGAAGGCGTTTCGGAATTGCTGTTCACAAGCCTCGAGATCGGCAATGTCTCCAAACGGCCCATAGAATGGCTTGATGCCCGCCATGCCGCAGGCGTCGACCATCTTACCGACTGTGTAGTGCCATGGGTCTTGCTGGGCTGCAGCGCGAGGGCGACCATCCTCGCGCGGGTCTTCGATGACACGATAGAATGGATGACCACCGCCCACACGCGTCGTCTTCATCTTTCGCGACGCAGCGAGGTCTGCCGGTCCAAGCGAAATGCCCTGCATCCGTGGTGAAGCGAGCGCGATCTCCTCCACGCGCGCCACGCCTTCTGCGGTCTCGAGGATCGCATGCAGCAGGATGGGCCGCGACAGCCCGGCTTTGGCTTCGAGTTGAGCCACCAGTTGATCGACATAGTGAATGTCCCACGGGCCTTCGACTTTCGGGATCATCAGGACATCAATCTGCGCCCCGGCTTTGGTGACCAGCTCTGTCACATCATCCAGAAACCAGGGCGAGTTGAGGCAATTTACCCGGCTCCACAGGCCCGTCCCTTTTGCCTGCCAGTCAAGCATCGAGGCCATTTCGATCACACCGGCCCGCGCGGCCTCTTTTGCGTCCGCAGGGATCGCGTCCTCCAGGTTGCCGAGCACCACATCACAAGTATCGGCCATTCCGGGCACTTTGGCGCGAACCTTATCCAGGTGCGGAGGCACGAACTGGATCATCCGCTCGACACGAACTGGCAGCTCACGCATTGGCTCCGGCGCCCCTGCGGCGAGGGGTTTGAAGAATTGGCGCGGCGCTTTTTGACTCATGATCGGATCTCCATTGCGAGGCGCAAAATACCTGGCCGACTAGGCGTGGCAATGGGGGTATCGTCGCAGGCAGATCTCACCTGAGACAATCTTGCTCTAGCGCAGCCGATTTAAAAGATATATCATTTAAATATTGGGAGGATCGACATGACCGAATTTTTCGCGGCGAATGAGCTCGCCATCCTGCGTTGGTTACACATCGTGGCCATGGTTTACTGGCTTGGCGGGGAATGGGGCGTGTTCCAGACGAGCTATAAAGTCGTCAATCAATCCCTTCCGCTGGAAGAGCGGCAGCGGCACATGGAGACCGCCTATCGCATCGATATCATGGCGCGCACAGGCATCATCTCTCTGCTCCCTCTCGGGCTGCATATGGGGTATCTCTGGGGTGTCCAACCGCTTGGCGGCGGCTGGCTCGTCGCGATGTGGTTGGTCTGGGTTGTCTGGATGGCGATCACCTGGGGCGCGTTTGCGAAGCGGGGCACCAAATGGTTCAAGCCGCTCTCGGATATTGAAGACTGGACCCGCTATCTACTCATCCCGACGCTCTTATTCGTATCCTTGTCTTCACTGATGGGGAATGGACCTTTTGGAGGTGAAGCCGGTCAGCTCTGGTTCTCTGCGAAGGTCCTCACATTCGGCCTCGCACTGGTGATCGGTGTGATCCTGCGCCTGATCATGCATGAATGGCAGAAACTGTTCCCGATCCTGGCCGCGGGTCCGAATGCGGAAGCAGAGGCCAAGCTTGAAAAGTCGATCGCGCTTGGCCGGACGGTGGCGTACATGTACTGGATCCTGATCCTGACCACGGCCTTCTTTGGTGCAGTTAAACCGTTCTGATCAATGCGCCAGCGGATGGCTGGTTTCGAGCAATTCGGCCAGTTCATCCGTCAGCACATGAGTATAGATCTGCGTTGTCGCGATGTCCGCGTGGCCCAGCAGGGTCTGTACGCTGCGCAGGTCAGCCCCGCCCTGTAGCAAATGCGTGGCATAGGCGTGCCGCAAGGCATGCGGGTGAACCCGCGCCGGATCGAGCCCGGCCGAGTGCGCAAGCGTTTCCAGCATCTGCGCCAGGCGACGGCGGGTCAAATGGCCGGACTTTCCCCGAGACGGAAACAGGAAGTCGCCGCTTCCGGTCCCATATTTGTCACCATCGCGCGCTTCGAGCCAGTTGCGCAGCGCCAATAGAGCCGGTGCACCGAGGGGACACAGGCGTTCCTTACCCCCTTTTCCCCGGACGATCATTTCGCGCGTTTCCCAGAGTCCGAGGCGGCGACGCGGCAAGTTACCGAGACGCAGGCTGACCAACTCGCTGACGCGTAACCCTGCACCGTAAAGCAGCTCCAGCAAGCACGTCATGCGCGCATCCTCAGCGCAGGCCTGAAGCAATGCATCAACCTGCTCGCGCGACAGCACATCCGGCACGTCGCGCGTAACCTTTGGCGCATCCAGTTTGGAAGTTGGATCATCCTTGCGGTCGCGCTCTTCAAACAGGAACCGAAAAAACCGCTTCAATGAGGAGAGCTTGCGCGCCTGCGTCGACGCCGCCAGCCCATCCTTGGCGAGACTTTGCAACCAATCGGAGAGGTCCGCAGCCGCAGCATCGCACAAGCGACCGCCAAGATATCCCGACGCATCCAGCAGATCCCGGCCATATGCATCCAACGTATTCGGCGACGCCCCGCGTTCAGCGGACATCATCTCCAGAAAGGCTTCGATACGCGCAAGATCGGACATAGACCGCACTCTAGGGATCAGTCCTTAACGCCAAACAAAAACGGGCGCCCGATGAAGAGCACCCGTTTCGATTAGCCTTCTGGCTCGTCTCTATTCAGCCGTTTCGTCGGGCTGAGACTTATCCACCACCACATGGGCGTCTTCGTCTTCACCATTGGACTTGTGCATGGCAATGACGACGCCTGACAAGGCGAGAATGGCGATCAGGTTCGGGAACGCCATTGACGCATTGGCAATGTCACCCAGCAGCCAGAGCGCGTCCGTATTGGTCACCATGGTGCCTGCAAACACGACCAATACCCAAGTGTATCGGAACGGATGCGTCGCCCATTCACCAACCAGATAGGTCAGCGCTTGCTCGCCATAGTAGGACCAGCCGATAATCGTTGTGAACGCAAAGAAGAACAGGGCGATTGGCACGATCCACTCACCGCCGGGAAGCGCCGCACCATAAGCGCGCGTCGTGATCGCAGCGGAATTCGCGTCCGTCTCCCAAGCGTGATCAACGTTGATCTTCACGTCTGCATCTACCGCGCCTGCGAGCGCGGCCTGGTAAAAGGCTTCCTCTTCTGCGGCCGCCGTTTCGACGCTCAGTACATCAAACGCACCTTCGCCCGCGAACGCTTTCTTGGCCGCGCGCATATCGGTGCGAGCTTCATCTGACCAATCAAACAGGCCGTCAAAGGTCACGCCTGCCGTTCGACAGCTTGCAAGATAGGATTGAGCCAGTTGGCCGTTAGCGGCAATGACGCCTTCGCGGCCATCTTCGTAGGCAGAAGGAACCAAGTCACCGACGCTATAACGCGCGCCATCCGCATTTGGATCAAGCGGCAGTTCGATCCCGCGATCATCGCAATAATTGGCGGCCATCAAAGTTGGGCTCTTTTCGAAGTCGCCCGTGACCGTCAGGATAACCAAAGCGGTCATTGTGCAGATGACGATCGTGTCAATAAAGACACCGATCATAGCGATCTCACCCTGCATGACGGGGTTCTTGGTTTGAGCTGCAGCGTGCGCGATGGGTGCAGAACCCTGTCCCGCCTCATTCGAGAACAGACCGCGCGCAATCCCTGCACGCACCGCCGCCAGAACGCCGTAACCCGCTGCGCCGCCAAAGACTTCCTTCCAGCCGAACGCCGAGTAGATGATCTCCATAAAGGCCCCCGGGACCTTTGGCGCATTGAGGATCAAAACGAAGAATGCAATCGCGACATATAGCGCCGCCATCACAGGAACGACTTTACCGGCAACCGATCCAATCGATTTGATCCCGCCAATGATTACGGCGAAAACCAATCCTGACAGCACGATCCCCACAAGCCAATTCGGAATGGACAGTCCGAACGAGGCACTGCCGACTTCCAGCGCGGCTTCGGTAATGGAGTTGGCTTGAATCATCGAGCCTGTCGCCGTGGCGGAGAACAGTGTCCCGAGACAGAAGATCACGGCGAGCCATCCCCAATGCTTTCCGAGACCATTCTTGATATAGTACATTGGACCGCCATTGATCCGACCATACTCATCAGTTTCGCGGTATTTCAGCGCCAGAGAGCTTTCGGAAAAGGCCAGCGCCATCCCGAAGAGCGCAACGATCCACATCCAGAAGATCGCGCCAGGACCACCCAGCGTGATGGCTGTGGCAACCCCCGCGAGGTTCCCGGTGCCAACTTGCCCGGAGAGCGCGGTCGAGAGCGCTTGCCAGGGTGTAATCGCACCATCGTCGCCTTGCGCCTTACGGCCGTCCCAGACTTCTTTCAGGGCTGGGAAAAACCGCCGCAGCGGCCGTCCGCCCAGGCGAATCATCATGAAAATACCTGTTCCCAACAGGACGATGGCGAGCGGACCAACCGGAAGAATACGGGTATCCCCCCACGTTCCACCCCAAATGAATCCGCTGATGGTTTCGATCAGCGTAACCACGTTTTCCATAATGCCTCCCCGGCAATGCTATTGTTCGATTTGCGGCTCACCCTAGAACAGAAACGGGCGCTGTGAAGCGCCCGTTGCGAAATTTTTGCAGATCAAACGGAATTTGCGCCCTATCTATCCAACGAAGCCTTCGCCGACACCAAAGTCGCGCCGCGCCGATACGATGGTCACCACGACCCCGGCCAGGACATCCAGCAAGGCCATGACGGTCAGGATGAAGAAAACCGAAGTGGCAAAGTTGGGATTGAGCAGGAACAGCATCAGGCAGACGATGAAAACAATCATGGATAGCGCATGATTCATGATCGTGGCTGTGCCAGTGCTTGTCGATTTGAGGATTTCCATGAACAGCACTGCGATTGAGAGCACCAGCAGCGCGTCACCTTTGGTGAGGACCCATTCAACCTCGCCGCCAATCATCCCGATGGAGAAGAATTTCTGGCCGAGAATGCCCATTAGCGGCGATGCATTGGCTGTCAGTTCCACCCCTGCATGTGTCATCGGCACAGGATCACCCGTCGTCGTAAACGCGATCAGGCAATAGATACCCACCGGGATGATGAAGAGCGGAAACGCGCTTAAGATGAGCCGCATAGGAGTACCCCTTCTAGGCGGACCGTCGCCATTCGAGCGTTTGGTCCTTTGCTGTCTATCATCGAGACGGGCAGCGGCAGCAGCCGGAAAGATCACTGACATGCGCGTCTCCTCGCCCAACCAGTTAACCCTATTGAACCTTAATGCAAAGTGAGGAAGTGAGGCATGACTTTGCCGCAGACCGAACTCTACATTCTCGCCGGGCCGCCAGGTGCTGGTAAAACGACGCTTCTCAAGCAGCTATCGAGCACAGTCTCCGTCGTGCCGGAATATGCGCGCCGCGTACTGGCACGCGAGCGCAAAACCGGGGGCCGCGCCACCGGCGATCAGGATTCAGCCCTGTTTGTTGAGCGTATGTTGGAAACCGCCATCGCTGATTATGACGCAGCTTCAGGTTTGACGATTTTTGATCGCGGCCTTCCAGATCTTCTGGCGTTTTGTGCACACTATGGGATCTCGGACGCCGAGGTTCGCGAGGCGGTCAGAATCCGGCGCTATGCGATCAACGTCTTCTTCCTGCCAGCATGGAGAGAGATCTATCATACTGACACGGAGCGCCTGTTGGACTTTCAAGGCGCGGTGGCCTTCGGCGACCTCATCCGAACCGCTTATGAACAGTCTGGCTATCGTCTGATTGATGTCCCGAAAGCGAGCGTCAGCGACCGCGTCACGTTTGTGCAGGAGCGCATTGCGCCCTAAATCTCGTCCGCACCGCCCGGATTTTTTCGCCGACGGATCAGCCACATAACACCACGCAGATCCGACAACGCATCGACCAGTCGGCCGAAATTTGTGTATTTTGACCTGCCCGCCCCGCGCTCGCGGTGATTGACGTTCAGAAACTCGACCTTCAGTCCTTCAGCATTCATCAGGGCCGGCATGTAGCGGTGCATGTGATCGAAATAGGGAAGCGCCAGAAAGACATCGCGCTTTATGACTTTGATTCCGCAGCCGCTATCGTCGCAATCGTCTCGCAGCAGGCGCTTTCGGATAGAATTGGCGAAGCTGGAGCCAAATTTTTTCCAGGCCGAGTCCTTACGGCTAGCGCGTCGTCCCATGACCATGGCCAGCCCTTCCGGCGCATCCGCTCGGGTCAAGCTGCGATACAGCGCGGGCAAGTCGGCAGGATCATTCTGCCCGTCCCCATCCAGGGTTCCGACAATCGGTGCGCGAGCATGCTGGATCGCTGTACGCAAGGCGCGCGACTGGCCTGCATTCTTGCGGTGAGAGATGACGCGCAATTGTGGATAGGCGTCCTTCAGCCCGGCGAGCACCGCGCGCGTATCATCGGTCGAAGCATCGTCGGTAATGACCATTTCATACGCACGCCCCTCAAGTGCCGCGGCGATCTCAGAGACCAATTGCTCAGCATTGCCGGCTTCATTATGCATCGGCACGCAGATCGAAAATTCTGGCGTCTGGGTCAAATGCTCTACTCCACAAAAGGCGCGACCGCCTGCCTTTAGTTGAAAACGCGCAATTGCGAAACCTCAAGACTGACGACAAGAGTGTTTGAATGGAAGCCTTGCCGATCGAATCCCTGCTGCCCGAGATTGCAGCGACCCTCAGGGCCAGCCAGCGTCTGATTCTGGGGGCGCCGCCCGGTGCGGGGAAGACGACCCGGGTACCGCTCGCACTGGCAGGACTGATTGATGGGTTTGACGCGTTTGACGGCAAGATCATCATGCTCGAACCGCGCCGTATCGCTGCCCGCATGGCGGCGACCCGCATGGCGCAAACGCTTGGCGAACCGCTGGGACAGCGGATCGGTCTATCCACCCGCGTTGATCGCCAGGTCTCGAAGGAGACAGTCGTCGAAGTGATCACCGATGGACTGTTTACCCGCCGCCTGCTCAACGATCCGGAGCTTTCCGGCACCAGCGTTGTGATCTTTGATGAGATCCATGAGCGCAGCCTCAACGCTGATCTCGGATTGGCGCTGGCGCAGGAAACGCAGGCCGCGCTTAGAGATGATCTACACCTCCTCGCCATGTCGGCGACGCTGGATACAGACAGCATGGCGCGTAAGCTGGATGCGCCTGTGATTGCCAGCGAAGGACGGCAGTATCCAGTGGAGACCCGTTATCTGGGCCGCACCCGGGACAGGTTGGAAGACCAAATGGCACGCGCGATTGAGCGCGCTTTGCGTGAAACAGACGGCTCCATCCTTGCTTTTCTACCCGGCGCTGGCGAAATCCGTCGCACGGCGGAGCGTCTGTCGGTTGCAGACACCGTCCTGATCGCCCCCCTTTTCGGCGCGTTGAGCCCGAAAGAACAGGACGCCGCAATCCGGCCCTGTGCGAGCGGGCGGCGCAAAGTCGTGCTCGCCACGGATATCGCAGAGAGCGCCCTGACCATTGAAGGCGTCTCTGTCGTGGTCGATAGCGGCTATGCCCGCGTCCCACGCTACGTCCCCGGCGGGCTTTCAACTGAGCTGCAAACCGTTCGCGCGGCAAAAGCCAATGTCGACCAGCGCCGCGGCCGGGCCGGACGGCTCGGACCGGGCGTCTGCTAC
>JANSXJ010000263.1 GCA_024743015.1 Hyphomonas sp.
AAACGCTCGAAGCCCGCAAGGGCGAGCTCGAAGTCCTGATCGCCGATGCGCACGAAGAGCCGGTGCTCATCCATCCGAGCATGGCCACGGTCTACCGGAACAGGGTAGCGCAGCTCACCGAGGCGCTGACCGATGAGGGACGCCGCGCGGAGGCGGTCGATCTCATCCGGGGGGCTCGTGGACGGAATTGTGCTGAGCCCGGTCGAGATTGCGGGCAAGAAGACGCTGGCCGTCGATCTGCACGGCCACCTCGCCGGTATTCTAAGCCTTTCCTCACAAACAAAAAAGCCGCTCAAGGAGAGCGACTTTTCCGTGGAGTCTACAAAAGTGGTTGCGGGGGCAGGATTTGAACCTGCGACCTTCAGGTTATGAGCTCGATTTCACGACTTTTCGCCATGCTGCGAAAGTACCGTCTAGCGCTCTCGATATCACGATAAGCCTCTGACTTCACTTGATTTTCTAGTCGGCAAGATTCACCTTTCTGCACGAAGGAACGCGCTGTGACTTTCTCCCCGGTGCTTCCACGACGCTTCCACGAAATTCGTTCCAAGGACGTATTTTGGAAGCAACGTAATGGGTTGCAATCATGCCGAAAGCGAAACTCACAAAGCGAGCTGTCGAGAACCTGAAGGTCACGGCGAAGGACTACATCGTGTTCGACGCCGAACTGGCTGGTTTTGGCGTCCGCGTCATGCCCAGCGGCAAACGTTTTTTCCTGATCCAGTATCGTAAGCGTGGACGCACCCGTCGGGTCATGATCGGCCAGTTCGGCCCCATAACTGCCGAGAACGCACGACGATCGGCGACGCGTATGCTTGGCCAAGTGCGCAGCGGTGATGGGGACCCCGCTGCGGTTCGCGATGCAGAACGGCAGTCCACTACGGTCAAAGAACTCGGTCAGCGTTTTCTCAAGCAGCACGTGACTGTGCGTTGCAAGCTCTCTACGCAGTCTGAATACCGTCGTTGCGTTGAATTGTTCATCGATCCGTTTTTCGGCAAGCAGCGCGTACGTTCGGTGACGACCGCCGACATTGCCGAATTACACGGCTCACTTTCACGCATTCCTTATCAGGCAAATCGCGTGTTGGGTGTTTTGTCGAAAATGATGAAGCTTTCGGAGACTTGGGGCATTCGCGATCGCCACACGAACCCGTGCGAAGATGTCGAGAAGTACCCCGAATACAAGCGCGAGCGGTTCCTGTCCGGAAGCGAGTTGCAGCGGTTGGGCGCTGCCTTGCATCGGGCGGAAGAGAGCGGAACAGAGAGTCGATACGCTGTCGCGGCATTCCGGCTCCTTCTTCTGACGGGGTGTCGATTGTCCGAGATCCAGAAGCTCGAATGGGCGCATGTCGATCTTGACGCCGGAGAGCTGCGGCTGCCCGATAGCAAGACAGGCGCGAAGGTCGTTCATCTGGGAAAGCCAGCATTGGACATTCTGCGCGTTCTTCCCCAGCAGCGTGAGAATCCGTTTGTGATCGTAGGAAAGAATGAAGGCTCGTACTTGACGGACCTGCAACATCCGTGGCGTCGCATTAGAAAGACAGCCGAGCTCGAAGACGTACGTATCCACGATCTGAGACACACTTTCGCCTCGGGCGGTATTGCCATTGGTGAGGGATTGCCAATGATCGGCAAGCTCTTGGGCCATACGCAGGTTCAAACAACGGCACGTTATGCCCACCTTGCTGCCGATCCGGTCAAGGCGGCAGCTGATAAGATTGCTGATCGACTAGCTCTGGCGCTGTACCAACGGGACGGCAGCCCACCTTGATTGAGTTTCACGTAGTGATCGGCGTGGTGATGCAGACCCATTCTTCTCCATGCTTTGGGGCCTAACCGGACCAAAGTCGATCAGCTATGATGGCATGTGTTTGACCACGTCACATCGTGGTCGGCCGAACGACCAGCGGCCCAAACATCCCTACCTCGTAGTGACCGGGGATCAAACATGCGAATTCGAAGACACCGGCATTTGCGAACGTCCATGCCAATTCCCCGTTTTCGCCGGGCTCAAGGGTGATTGCATTGTCGGAATCGTGCGCCATGTCATGGGCCGCATCCGTCATCATCTCATCCTTGTGAGCGATGATTTCGGCAGGAGTATCGAAGACGAATTCATGCTCGATCAGGCCGTCATTCGAAATGACGAAGCGTACGGTTTCGCCCGGCTGCACCTCGATTAAGCTCGGCTCGAAGACCATGCGGCCATCCTCTGTCTCGAACATGGAAACGTCGATCGTCCGCATGGTGGCGTCGAGGGGTGCGGGCGTGCCCATGGAATGCTGAGCTTCGGAAGCGTGTTCGCCTTCGTGAGTTTCTTGGGCGAGCGCCGTGGTCGCCAACGCCATCGCAAAGCTGATGGTCAATAGTCGTCTCATCATGTGTACTCCTGTGACTGGAATGCGCTTTTGAACCGCCTTCCCATCAGATTGATCGGGAAATTGGTGCACACACCTCACCCGGCAGCGGCGGGATAGCCGGCTTCCTGAAGCACTGCTTCCACTTCGGCGCGTGACGCGCTCGATTTCACCTCGACCGTCCGATTTGGCGGATCGGCTGAAACCTCGGCATCCTTATCCAGGGAGCGGATCGCAGCAGTTACGCTTTTCGCGCAGCCGCCGCAGGACATGTTTTCAATGTGAAACTGCATGAGAATCTCCTCGGTTTGCCTCATGTGCGTAGAGATGCGGCCTGCTACCGTTGGAAGGTCAACACCAAAAAAATTCGTCATCTCTCCCTTGACCTTCCAGTCGTTGGAAGCCCCATCTTGCCGAGCGAGTGGAGTATTTGAGGAAAGGAAGCGGTGATGAACGCACCAGCAGAAATACGCTCGCAAGAGAAAGTGAGTTTCCCGATCGAAGGGATGACCTGCGCTTCCTGCGTCGGCCGTGTCGAGGCTGCCTTGAAGGCCGTCCCCGGCGTTGACCAGGCGAGCGTCAACCTCGCGACGGAAAAGGCTGAGGTGATGCTCACAGCCCCGGTCGCGCGGGATGTGCTAGCCGATGCCGTGCGGGATGTCGGCTATGACGTCCCAACCGCCTCAGTAGAGTTGTCGATCTCCGGCATGACATGCGCGTCATGTGTCGGCCAGGTCGAAAAGGCGTTGAAGGCCGTGCCCGGCGTGACCGGTGCCGTCGTGAATCTGGCGACCGAGCGTGCGAGCGTCACGGGCAACGCTGATACGACCGCGCTTGTCAACGCCGTTGCCCGCACGGGATATGAGGCCAAACCGGTTGACCGCAGTGGCGATGAGCACGCCGAAACCGTCGCCCGCAAGGACGCCGAGGAAGCTGAGCTCAAGCGCAGCGTGATCCTTGCAGCGGCGCTGACACTGCCCGTGTTCATCCTTGAGATGGGCAGCCATGTCATCCCCGGCATGCACGAGTTGATCATGTCGACGATCGGCATGCAGATGAACTGGTACATCCAGTTCGGCTTCACCGCTCTCGTCCTGTTCATTCCCGGCATCCGCTTTTACACGCACGGCTTCCCGGCTCTGCTTCGCGGCGCGCCCGACATGAACAGCCTTGTCGCTGTCGGCACGTCGGCGGCCTTCCTCTATTCGGTGGTGGCCACCTTTACGCCGCAGCTGCTGCCGGCGGGTACGGTCAACGTCTATTTCGAGGCGGCGGCCGTCATCGTCACATTGATCCTGCTCGGCCGCTATCTCGAAGCGCGGGCCAAGGGACGTACGTCCGAAGCGATCAAGCGTCTCGTCGGACTTCAAGCCAAGACGGCCCGTGTCCGGCGCGATGGCAAAACCACCGAAATCGCCGTTGCCGATGTCGCACCCGGCGATATCGTCGAGGTGCGGCCGGGCGAACGTGTGCCAGTCGATGGCGCGGTAATCGAGGGCGAGAGCTACATCGATGAATCCATGATCACCGGCGAGCCGGTCCCGGTCGCCAAGGCAAACGGCGCCGAAATTGTCGGCGGCACGGTCAATCAGACAGGTGCGCTGGCCTTCAAGGCGACCGCCGTCGGTGCCGATACCATGCTCGCGCAAATCATCCGCATGGTCGAAGAAGCGCAAGGATCAAAACTGCCGATCCAGGCTCTGGTCGACCGGGTAACACTGTGGTTCGTACCCGCCGTTATGCTGGTCGCGGCTGCGACCTTCATCGTCTGGATGATCTGGGGTCCTGAACCTGCGCTTACCTTCGGTTTGGTCAATGCGGTTGCCGTGCTGATCATTGCATGCCCCTGCGCGATGGGACTCGCCACGCCAACCTCAATTATGGTCGGCACCGGGCGCGGCGCCGAAATGGGCGTGTTGTTCCGCAAGGGCGAAGCGCTGCAACTCCTGAAAGAGGCAAAGGCCGTCGCCCTCGACAAAACGGGCACGCTGACCGAAGGCAAGCCTTCGCTGACTGATTTGGAGCTGGCCGAAGGCTTTGACCATGATGACGTGTTGGCACGGATCGCCGCCGTCGAAGCCAAGTCCGAGCACCCCATCGCGCGCGCCATCGTTGAGGCGGCCGAGACCCAGGGACTCGATCTGCCTCAGGTGACAGGCTTTGACTCCGTGACCGGGTTCGGCGTCGAAGCTGAAATCGAGGGTACGCAGGTCGAGATTGGTGCCGACCGATACATGGCCAAGCTCGGTCTCGACACGAGCGTGTTCGCAACGACCGCCGACCGTCTTGCCGACGAAGGCAAGACGCCGCTTTATGCGGCGATCGACGGAAAGCTGGCAGCAATCGTGGCCGTCGCCGATCCGATCAAGGCCACCACGCCCGAGGCGATCAAGGCACTGCACGATCTGGGGCTGAAGGTCGCGATGATCACCGGCGACAACCGTCGCACGGCGGACGCCATTGCGCGGCGTCTGGGTATTGACGAAGTCGTGGCCGAAGTGCTGCCGGACGGCAAGGTGGACACCGTCAAAAGGCTTAAGTCCGAGCATGGCCGATTGGCCTTTGTCGGAGATGGCATCAACGATGCGCCCGCTCTGGCTGAAGCCGATGTCGGGCTTGCGATCGGAACAGGAACCGATGTCGCGATCGAAGCGGCCGACGTTGTGCTGATGTCTGGAAGCCTCAAAGGCGTGCCGAACGCCATTGCACTGAGCCAGGCGACCATCCGCAACATCAAGCAGAACCTGTTCTGGGCGTTTGCCTACAACACGGCTCTGATCCCGGTTGCGGCAGGCGTGCTCTATCCCGCCTTCGGCTTGTTGCTGTCGCCGATCTTCGCTGCCGGTGCCATGGCGCTCTCCAGCGTGTTCGTCCTGGCAAATGCGCTGCGGTTGCGCCGCTTCACCGCCCCCATGGAAGCGGACGCGCCTGTCAGCGCGCCA
>JANSXJ010000223.1 GCA_024743015.1 Hyphomonas sp.
ACTTCCTCGCCAGCCAGCTTGCGTAAAAGCAGATCGACTAGAAGCTTCCCTCCCGCCGCAATATTTTGATCTATGGTTGTTAGGCTTGGTGTTGATAGACTTGCTTGGCCGATATTGTCGTAACCGACTACAGCAACGTCATGGGGCACCGATAGGGATTTAGCTTGTAAGGCCATGATTGCCGCCATGGCCAAAACGTCTGAAACCGCGAATATCGCATCAAAATCGATACCCGTCTCAATAAAGTCTGAGACTTTCTGAAAGACGGATGCGCTTCCAAATTCGACATTCAACATCAGGTTTTGGTCGTGAACTAAACCTCTGGCTTCATGCGCGGCTTGGAAGCCCTCGAAACGCAGGCGAACCTCGGGCAAGTCATGGGGACCTAGAAACAGTATCCGCTTTCGATCAATCGAAAACAAATGTTCCGCTGCCAACCGGCCGCCTTCTTTGTTATTACTTCCAACGAGCGTGTAGTTCACGGGATCCGCGAGTCCACCCCAAACGACGACTTTCTTGGCAAGTGGGCCTAAGGCTTCGAGACGATTCGAACGGCCCGCCTGACCAATCACAATCAATCCATCAGCTTTACCGGTCTGTAATAGTCGTTGCTCCGCGATTTTCTCATCATCTTTTGGCACGCTGATAATTAAGTCATAGCCGTATTCGGAGGCCGCGTGGCTGACCGCCCCAACCATCTCCAGAAAAAAAGGGTCGGAAATAGTTTGACCCGACTCAGGCCGCAGTGGAATGACTATACCGATGGCTTCTGATGTTTGCCGCCTGAGGTTACGCGCCGACGCGTTGACGGCGTACCCTGTCTCAGCGGCAATCTTTAAAATGTGCGATTTGGTTTTTTCCTTGACGAGCGGGCTATCATTTAATGCGCGCGACACCGTTGACACATCGACTTGTGCCAGTCGCGCCAGCTCAGCCATAGTGATTTTTGCGGGTGTCTTCACAGTCTAATCCTCGCCAAGATACGAAATTCGAAGGTCTTTACGGTATCGCCTTAGCTCAGGCTGGCGAACCCTTAAAAACTGTTTTCGTTACCATTTTCCGGGTAGCCCGGCCAACACTTAGAGTCAAAACAGCCCGCCTAAAAGACGGGCTGCTTAAATTATCCAAAATGGCAGGGAGGTTTGCCTTGGATAGTGATCTAGAAATTGTAACGAAGCGTCGCTGAAATCGTACGTCCATTGATCGGCCGGAAGCGTACGAAATCACCAATCGCCGGATTACCCTCTTCACCCTCAGTGAAACCAATTTCGTCAAACAGATTATTTCCAGCAACGCTCAAGATGAGATTGTTTTTCAGCTCATAGTTGATGTAAGCGCCGATAGTCGTGAAGCCCGGCAAATCGAACTGATTGCTATCTTGAACAGGAGCATCCCCGGTACTGAAAATGTTTAGGCCCAGATCGTAACCCTCACCTTCGAAATACGGATTAATATTGAGCGTGTACGGAGCCTGACGACGCGGTGTGTTGCCGAGATTTGCATTCGTTGCAGGTCCGGAAATCTCAGAGTCGGTCAGCGTGACATTACCGGATAAGCCGAAGCCTTCGCCGAAGGTAAAGTCCCCTTCAATTTCAAGCCCGCTCGTGTCGAACTCTGTCTGAATCACACTCTGCGTGGTGACTTCAAACTGTGCCGCTTCCGCAACCTGAGCATCAAAGTAAACGATACTGAGGTCACCTGCGTCAAAGCGGAAGCGCATACCCAACTCGAACTGCTCGACAAAGTTAAGGAAGAGGTCATCGTCTGGAGCTGTGCCAATACCATTTGCCACGACAAGGTTTCCGGTTGAACGGTCTGGTGCGGTCAGAGACGCCCCCTCAGAATAGTTAGCAAACACTGCCAATCCATCATTCACCCGATAGTTCGCACCAATCGAATAACTGTCAAAGTCGGCATCGTAATCCGTGCGGACAAGCGCAGAAGAATCAAAACGCTGTGCGCCCTGCTCGTTCGTTCCAATCGTCCCATCGCCGTTTGCATCGAACGGTCCGATGATCGCGTTTCCAAAGCTGATGAATTGCCCTGAGACGCTGTTATTGGTTTGACGATAAGACGCCTCAACCGTTAGATCATCGAAATCGAAGTTGGCGGATACATAAGGAGCAGTTTGCTCAATATCGAAGTCCCAATAGACCGTGCAGCAATTCCCGAAGTTTGGATTGCCAAAGCTTTGTCCATTGATGAATGAGCCATCTACGGGATTGAGGAAGGTGCTTGATGCATCATTTGTGATGAGGCGTCCGCCGCGAAGTACGGCTCTCGCATCATTGAAGCTCCAAACCTGCTCACTGGCTTGATCCGCATAGAAAAGTCCTGCCTTCAGCGTCACGAAATCAAACTCTCCCGTCAAGCTGAAGTCGCTGAAAAGGTTTCCGACGTCAGGGACGGCCGTATTGAACAGTACGTAATTGATGTTTGAAGATCCGTCGGGATTTGTGCTGTCCAAACCGGCGGGGAATGGCGAATAGAAATTCCCAGAGATATCGGCCCAACGGGCTTTGCCGTTGAACGTTAGGATGTCGGTCAGATCATACGACCCCTCAATCCCGATAGATGTCATCTCAGACTCTACGCCCTCTTCCACGCGGTCACGTGAATCTCCAAGTCGTAACGCAACATCGGTGAGTCCTAGCGAGTTTGTGCCCGAGCCCAGATCAAGACCATTCAACGCGCCGATTGAACCGTCATTTTGGACGATACCTGGAAGCGGCAGATAAGTCGGCACACGATCATCGAGATGTTTAAAATGAACAACGACATCGCCGCGTTCAAACTCCCTGCCGACGGACGCTTTGATCTGGAACCCTTCTTCCTGATCGCCGACAGTTTCACGAACACCTTCTCCAGAGCGAGCAAACCCGCCGACATGATAATATATGCCATTATCAAGAACATTTCCGAACTCGGCATCCAACCGCAATGCGCTGTAGTCTATCCCGGACGTGATGGCGACAGAACCGCCCCGCTCGGTTGGCTTTTTCGAAATCAAGTTAATAATGCCGCCTGCTGCATTGGGCGCCTGGGTTGATGCTGAGCCCCCGCGAATTGACTGGACCGAACCGATAGTACTGTCCACGCGCAGATAGCTATCCGCGGTGCTAATAGCTACATCGCCAACGAGTAGTGTTTGAAAACCATTTTCCTGAAGCGAAAGATAACGTGAACCGCCAGAGGCAATGGGGAGTCCGCGAACCTTTATGTTCGCGTTTGCATCACCACCCGTGTCTTCAGACTTTACGCCAGGTATCGCGCGGAAAAGCTCATTGACTGAGCGAGGCGCGAGGTTCTGAATTGCCTCTTCCGGCAATGCTGAAACAGATGCCGATGAACTAAAAACAGACGTCGCCTTTGCTACACCCGTTACGATAACAGTTTCTTGCCGCGCTTCTGCGTCTTCCGCCTGATCTTGCGCAAATGCACCGACATTACAAAGCGCTAACGCGCCTGCGCTAATGAGTAAGGATTTCTTGGCTGTGAGCATCTCTGGGTTCCTCCTAGTATGCTTTATCAATCGAATTGTCGACTTCGGCAGCGTGTACAAAGCGCAAAATACAATCCATTGCAATATAAAAATGCAATCGTTTGTATTTATCGCTGAAATGGATGTTTAATGTTGCTCAAAAGAGACAGGCTCACGCTTGACGCGCACACGGAGCAGAAAACAATAAACCTTATTCCGTTTGAGTCTTCGTGTGGACGGCGGGATGCTGACCTGAGTTGAACTCTCCAGAGGGAATTGTCAGCGGAAAGTGAGCTTTAACCGCCCTGCTCTACGCTCGCTCGATGACCAAGAACCCGTTTCGCTATTTCAAAACGTCACCCGAGATCATCCAACTTGCAGTTATGATGTATGTCCGGTTTCCGCTTTCGCTTCGTAATGTTGAAGACCTGCTTCATGAACGTGGGATCGACATGTGCCATGAAAGTGTGAGGCTTTGGGTCGATCGCTTTGGCCCAATCTTCGCCGGAAAGATCAGAACGAAGCGCGCCTCATACATGCGACAGCATACTCAGTGGCAATGGCACTTGGATGAGGTGTTCGTGAAGATCAATGGCGTCCAACACTATCTATGGCGCGCGGTCGATCATGAAGGCGAGGTGCTGGAAAGCTACGTCACCAAAACCCGTGATAAGCAGGCTGCACTTACCTTTTTGAAGAAAGCCATGAAACGATACGGCGCGCCCGAGGTGGTGATCACAGATCGCCTTCGTTCTTATGGTGCGGCGATGAAGGAGATTGGAATGGGCGACCGCCAGGAGGTCGGTCGCCATCTCAACAACCGCGCAGAAAACAGTCACCTGCCCTTCCGTCGACGAGAACGGGCGATGTCACGTTTCAGGCGAATATCAAACCTTCAGAAATTCGCTTCGACCCACGCTTCGTTCCACAATCACTTCAATCTCGACCGCCACATCAACCACCGCGCGACCTTCAAATCGATGAGAAACGCCGCCCTCTCAGAATGGCGCCAGCTTCTGACTGGATAAGACCCCTACTCCGCACGATGCTGGAGACTGGTTCGCATTAGATTGACAGCCCCCTTCAGAGAGCACAGGCATGAAGACGCCGATTGTATGGAATGGCAGCGGTGATAACCCGAGGCCGATCCCGAGCGCGGCGGCGATGATCACGCCCGAACCTCTTCGAAATTCTCTCGTCTCTTCTGTGCTTGCCATCAGGCATCACCTTCCTTGGATTTTCCGCCACCAAACAGGGACTTCAAAAAAAGCACGATAATCGCGGGCCGCAGCATCCGGCCAAAGAGACGCACCATTTCAGGCCCGCTAATCTCAACCGTACACGGCATCGCATTAGCAACGCCTGAGAGTACGAGCCGATTGTCCTCAATCTTGCTTTCACGTACTTCGACACCGAGTTTTATGGCGGGGGTTTTGACCAGCATGGTTCTACTCCGCCGCGACAGAGACGGACACAGGAGCCATGGCCAGCGCCGAACGCGCCGCGCCTCGGCCGGTAATCATGGCTTCCGTCAGATATGATCCGTTCTGATAAAGGTCTGAGAACATCGATCCGAGCTCACCCGCTTCGAACAGACGCGAAACATGAGTGCCATTGTGATCGAATACGTGGCCGTCCATGTCTCTGCGCGCGCCGCCACCTGTGCAAACAATCGCCGGGGTGAGCTGAACGGCATAGAATGGACCATTCGCAATTGGGAGCAGCGTATCAGGATTGCGGCCATGGATTTTGTCTTCGCCAGCGGCACATATAGCGTTATATGCCGCGACTTCCGCCGACAGCACACCAGGATCAAGATTGATCTGCGGCGCCAATTCTTCAATACTGCTGGCCTTTTTGATCAGGCCAGATGCTATCTCGTCACTGTTGTCTTCGCTCCAGGCATCGGTCTTAACGACCGCGCTCCAGGTCATGATTTCAAGAACCAGTTTGCCAGCCATCCGCGTGCTTTCGTCGAAGATCATGTGAACTGGATGAGCGGTGTTCAATGGCACATCGACCCAGCGTCCGTGCTTCTTGTGCTTGTAATGGGTGAGTTGCAGCTCGTTGGTCTCACCGTAGAAGCGATGCCCTGTGCTATCGACGTCCATCCATGAGAATGCAGGAAGCAGGAAATTGCGAAGGTATGACGTCTCATGCTCTGGGCGCTTGATGCCTGGCCAGATACCACCTGACTGCCCCTGATTGCGCAAATGCCACATCTCCGCACCCGCTTTCTGCATGATGCGCACACCGTCGCCGGTATTGTACGGCGTGCCCAAAGGACGGACATCCGATAAACCGTAATAATCCTTCTGCATCTGAAGGTCCGCTTCATACCCACCAACCGCCATGATCACACCGCGCATCGCGCGCACGGCTTTGCGAACACCGTTATGCTCGACCCACGCACCAAAGACTTCCAGCGTGTCGGGATCCTGGATCAGATCCACCAGCGGTGTGTCGAACCAAACAGGCACGTTTCGCTTTTCAACATTGGCCTTGAGCGCGAGCCAGACACCTGACGGGATCGGTAGAATTGTCGACGTATAAGCGACCGCGTCGCGCGCGCCAAGTTCAGGGAATTCCAGCACGGCATCTCGCTCGGTAAACCCTGTTCCGCGAAGGAATTCTGCGCCCGCGTCTTCAGCGACCTTCTGAATCCAAGGC
>JANSXJ010000362.1 GCA_024743015.1 Hyphomonas sp.
GAACTGTTCGCCGTCATCCTCGCCGGCGCAGCGGGCTTCATGATTGGCGGCGCCGTCGCCTTCCCGGGTCGCAAGCCGCGTATGCAGTCCATGCGTGAAGCGGGTGAGAAGGCTGCGATGGTAATTATCGGCGCGGTCGTGATGTTATTCCTCGCCGCCCTGCTGGAAGGGTTTGGGCGACAGCTGATCAATAGCGATACTGTTCGCTACACGATCGCCGGATCGAGCCTCATTCTATGGCTGGCCTATTTCTACCTCCCGCGCAGACGCACCGGGGATCGACGTGACTGACGCAGCCGTCCCACCTCCGACCGCCGTTGAGGAAGGCAAACGCCGCCGCGCCCGCATACGCGCCCGCGAAGCTGAGCAGAAACGCATCCGAACTCTGGTGACGCCGGAAGGTGCCGCGCTCAATCTCAAGATTTCGACGTTTGGTGAGCGGCTGGGCGCGTTTGTTCTCGACGTCTCGCTGCAATTCATCATCATGTTCGCAATCATTTTTGCGATCGCCTTCGTGGCCGGCGCGATGAACTTCAATGGATGGCAAATCGCCTGGGCGGTTGCGATGGTCCTGATCTTTTTCGTCCGCAATTTCTATTTCATCTTTTTCGAAGTCGGCCGGAAAGCCGCCACGCCCGGGAAGCGGGCCCTTGGCCTGCGCGTCGCTGACCGTAAAGGCGGTCGGCTGACGGCGAATGCGGTGATTGCCAGAAATTTCATGCGGGAACTGGAATTCTTCCTTCCCCTTTCAGTCCTGTTCAGTTTCGGAGCAGACGGCGTTGAGGGTTGGATCAACTGGCTCCTGCTCATCTGGTGCGGAATTTTTGTGCTGTTCCCGCTGTTCAACAGGGAAAAGCTTCGGATCGGTGACCTCGTGGCGGGAACCATGGTTATTCACGCGCCGAAAGTACAATTGCTGGACGATATCGCATCGGCTGCGCCAAAAGATGAGGTAACCAGCGCCATCGTGTTCACGCCGGTTCAGCTTGATGTTTACGGCATCCACGAACTGCACGTGCTTGAGGACGTGCTGCGCCAGTCCACGCCAGAAATTAAGCGAAATGTCGCGAACCGGATCGCGACCAAAATCGGCTACACGCCGCAAGCCGGAGAAACCGATGTCGCGTTCCTTGAAGCCTTTTATGCAGCCCTCAGGCGGCACCTGGAGCAAAGAATGCTGTTCGGACAGCGCAAGGAAGACAAATACGATCAGCGCTAGCCAAGCCAACACGGCTAAACTATTGGTCTGGTTTTTGCACTTCTGAGATCAGATCAATTGATTGGAACGGCAGGACTTATGCACCTCACACCCCGAGTTCTCGTCAGCGGCGGCGCTGGATTCATTGGCAGTCATTTGTGTGATCGACTGATCGACAAGGGCCATGAAGTCCTTTGCGTGGATAATTTCTTCACCGGAGCGCGCGCCAACATTGTGCACCTGCTGGACTCAAAATCGTTTGAAATGATGCGCCACGATGTGACGTTTCCTTTGTTCGTTGAGGTCGACCAGATCTACAACATGGCCTGCCCGGCGAGCCCCGTTCACTACCAGTTTGACCCGGTGCAGACGACCAAGACCTCCGTCCATGGCGCGATCAATATGCTCGGCCTCGCCAAGCGAACCAAAGCCCGCATCCTGCAAGCCTCCACGTCTGAGGTGTACGGTGATCCAAGTGTTCACCCGCAAGAGGAAAGCTATTGGGGCAACGTCAACCCGATCGGCCCGCGCTCCTGCTATGACGAAGGCAAACGCTGCGCGGAAACCCTGTTCTTCGACTATTACCGCCAGCACAATCTCGAGATTAAAGTGGCGCGGATTTTCAACACGTACGGCCCACGCATGAACCCGAATGATGGCCGCGTGGTCTCCAATTTCATCGTGCAGGCCCTGAAGGGTGAAGACATTACCCTTTATGGTGACGGACAACAGACACGCAGCTTCTGTTATGTGGACGATCTGGTTGAGGGACTGATCCGCCTGATGGAAAGCCCGGCAAGCGTCACCGGTCCGATCAATCTCGGAAACCCAGGAGAGTTCACCATCAAGGAGCTCGCCGAGAACGTGATTGATCTCACAGGCTCGAAATCGAAAATGGTGAACAAGCCTCTGCCAGAGGACGATCCGCGCCAGAGACAGCCGGACATCACCCGGGCCAAGGCGAACCTCGACTGGGAGCCAACGATCGCGCTGCGTGCGGGCCTCACCAAGACAATCGCCTATTTTGACGAGCTTCTGAAACAACACGCTTCGGCTTAATCTTCGAGCTTAGTCCCAGCGATCCATCGTGATTGAAACGGCGTGGTCAGCGTCTTTCTTGACCACCAGATCGGCGTGCGCGCGAAGCGGCAGGATATGGTTTTCCAGATTGGGCAGGTTGATCCCGGCCCAAACCGATTTTGCGAAGCTGATTAATTCGTTCTCAGACATATGCCGGAACTGCGCGTAGAAGCTGGTCGGGTCATGCTCTGCCGCGTGCCAGAAGCGCAGGAATCGCTCAAGATACCAGGCTTCGATATGCAAGAGCTCCGCATCCAGATAGATGAGCAGATCCGGCTCATGCGGCGCGGTGTCCACGCGGGTGCGTGGTTCGAATCCCAGGCCTTCCAGGATCAGAATGTCCGGATCATCAATCGTCCGGGTCAGCGCCGGGTCGGGATCGAAAGTGATATGGCTATAGCCAGGAAAATCAGTCGGCTGCGAGCGTACCGATGCGATGGCGGCGCGCATGGCCTCGCGGTCATAGGTTTCTGGAAAGCCCTTGCGCTGAAACAGGCCTTCCTCGCGCAAATAGTCCGTCGGAAAGAGGAAGCCATCGGTCGACACCGTGTCGACAACAAGCGCCGGTTCAAGCGTCTCTTCCAGGTGCCGGGCCAGCGTGCTCTTGCCCGATGCAACCGATCCGGTCAGCGCGATCACCATGTCGGGACGCGTTGACTTGATCTCACGAATGCGCTCGGCGATGGCGTCTATGCCTTTGGTCATCGGATAAGGTGCAGTGTCCAAGTCATGCTCCGCAATTGTCTTTTCTCACCTAAACAGAGAGGTCAGGCGCTGCCAAGAAATGCCTCCAGCTGGGTCATGAAGTCCTCGAACTGATCATGGTGCAGCCAGTGACCCGCCTTCTCGATCAAACTGACTTGCGCGTTCTGAAAAGGCTTCGCGCGGCCATCTTCAGCGGGGTTGGAAGCCCAGCTATCGGCGCCATAGACAAGCCAGGTCGGGCAGGTAATCCGGGTCCACAGATGAACGAAGTCTTCATGCGGAATGTCTGAGGGCGAGCGCCCCATGCCCGCCGGGTCGTAGGCCCAGCTGACCGTGCCATCCGCGTTGGTCTTGATCCCGGTTTCAGTCAGATGGTGGATGAGATCGTCTGGCAGATGCGTAAACGCGGCCCGCATTCGCGCTTTGGCAGCTTCGAGATTGTCCATGACACGCGGTGCCCGGTCGGAGAGCTGACGCCTTTGTTCCACCCAATCGGTCAGTCGCTCTGTCACGGGGGTTTTCTGACGGTCCGCCAGCATTTTGGGCGATGGCCCGAGCCCTTCCAGCGCGACCAGTTTTTCGACCGTTTCAGGATACAGCCCGGCATAGCGTAGAGTGATGTTCCCGCCGAGCGAGTGACCGATCAACGTGAACCGCTCCAGCTCCAGGTGCTGGACCAGGCTGACCAGATCAAAGACATGATCCATGACGCCGTAATCGCCATCACTGACCCAGTCGCTTTCGCCATGTCCGCGCAAATCATGCGCGAACACGCGATAGGACTGGCTGAGTCGGGATGCGACGCGGTCCCAACTGCGTTTCTGGTCCCGCCCGCCATGCACCAAGACGAGTGGAGGGGCGTCTGGATGACCCCATTCGGCATAAGCCAGGCTGAGC
>JANSXJ010000539.1 GCA_024743015.1 Hyphomonas sp.
AGATAAAAGAGAAGGTGAACGCCAACGCCCCAAACAAAAGTGACGTCATCGTCGGAGGCGGCTCCGCGGGCAGGATGACGGCAGCGGACCTCGCCAACCATCTTGGAAAAACGTGCCAAATCACCCTTATCGAATCCGAAGCCATCGGAACAGTCGGAGTCGGTGAGGCCACGATTCCGCCGATCCGTTTCTTCAATCAGCGCCTTGGCATTGATGAGGCAACCTTCATTCGCGAAACGCATGGCTCATTCAAACTCGGGATCGAATTCATCGACTGGTCTCGAAAAGGCCACGCCTATTTTCATCCATTTGGACACTATGGTGCAGAGTTCGATCACGTCCCGTTCTACCAGCATTGGATGCATCAGCACTTGAGTGGGGATGCGACACCCATAGACGAGTACTCCATGGCCTGGGTTGCTTCCAGAGAGGGAAAGTTTTCACACCCGCTCGCCGATCCGCGCAATATGCAGTCACGCTTCGACTATGCCTATCATTTTGATGCGACGCTCTATGCTGCTTATTTGCGAAAGTATGCGGAGGCGCGAGGAGTAACCCGCGTCGAAGGCCGCGTCGTTGACGCAGCACAGGACTCTGAGACGGGTCACATCACGTCTGTCTCGCTGGAACAGGGTGGTCAATTTGAAGCCGATCTCTTCATCGACTGTTCTGGCTTTTTTGGCCTGCTGATCGAGAACACGCTGAAGACCGGATACGAAGACTGGTCGCACTGGCTGCCGTGCAACCGGGCAGTCGCGGTACCGTGCGAAAAAACCTCCGCAATCCTGCCTTATACTAAATCGACGGCGAAAGCCGCGGGCTGGCAATGGCGTATCCCCCTGCAGCATCGCACTGGTAATGGCTATGTTTATTGCAGCGAATATCTAGACGCGGAAATCGCCGAAGAAACGTTACTCTCATCGCTCGATGGCGAGCCAATGGCCGATCCGAAGCACCTCCGTTTCACAACCGGGCGACGCAACAAGTTCTGGAACAAGAACTGTGTGGCGATTGGCTTATCCGCCGGCTTCATGGAGCCATTGGAATCGACCAGCCTGCACTTGATCCAGTATGGTATCATGCGTCTGCTCGCTCTCTTCCCAGACAAGACTATGTCGCCCCTCCTGGCGGAAGAGTACAACGCGCTGACCGTTGCAGAATATGAGCGCATCCGCGACTTCCTGATCCTACACTACACCGCAACGCAACGGAGCGATGATGAGTTCTGGAAGTATTGTGCTAACATGCCAATTCCTGAGCGGCTGCAATACAAGATAGATCATTTCCGGACGCACGGCATGGTCGTCGCGGATGAACGCGAATTGTTTCACAATCCAAGTTGGATCGCCGTCTATCTCGGGCAGGATATCATGCCAGCGCGCGCACCTGCCATGGCGAGTCATAGAACGGATGTCCCCGTCGGAGAGCGTCTCCAGCAGATTAGACAGGCCATGGAACAGGCAGTTGCCGCCATGCCCACGCATGAGGCCTTCATCGATCGCTACTGCAAGTCAGCTTTACAGTGAGCCGATATAAAATCCTGATGGTCTGGTAAATCATTCGTCGCCCGGTCGATCAGCGTTTTCACGTCACCCAGGAACTTTTCCAGCTGATCAGAAGATAAGCGATTGGCCATTGTGTGGAAGCTCTTGGGCATAAGCCCCTGCCCAACCATAACCTGCACCCAACTCGATTCTCGAAACAGGTCCTCAGGATCTTTGTAGAGCAGACCGCTGCCTTCAAACAAAGCCATTTTCTCGGTCAGGCTTTCCGGCACCGACATATGCCGGCAATAGCGCCAGAATTCAGAATCCTCTCGGTCCGTACGATGGTAGTGCAAGATCAGAAAATCCCGGATCAGCTCGTATTCGTGGCTCACCTGACGATTATATTCCCTCTCGTTTGAAGGAACGAATGACTTGTCAGGAAACAGCTCAACC
>JANSXJ010000196.1 GCA_024743015.1 Hyphomonas sp.
GAAAGCGAGGAACCTCGCCATGACCGAGACCTTCTTCCCCGATCCATCCGAACCAGCCACTGCATCGCCGACCGCGCATCTGCTCGACGAACTCCAGCTCTACGGCCATCGCCCGTTCGAGGATGCGCCGGACCCACGGCCACTGCCTGATCAGGTCCAGATCGAAGGCGCGCTCGCCGACATATTCGATGCGTTTGTCTCAACCCTGTCCGACACACGGCTCGAAGCCGATCTGCCGGATTTGCTCTGGTCGCTGGTCAATCTGTTCCATCGCCGCATCGATCGCATACAGCGCGAGCTTGACGCCAACGAAGACCGGCAGCGCCGGAGCCAGGCCGAACAGGACGGATCGGAAGTGCGCTCCGTTGAACTTGAACGTCTCATTGCCGAGGGCGTGACTTTGATCGAACGGCGCAACGCCTTCGAGTTCATGCGCGATGTTGCCGCCGATCTCCACGAAACCCATCTCGGCCATGCCTGGCTGCCACGCAGCGGTTCCAAGTTCTCACACCGGTCTGTGACCGCCGCTGTGATCGACAGCCGCGATTTCCTCAACGCCCAGCGGGTCGCCGAGACGGAAAAGTTGATTCCGCAAGGCACCCGCATCGCCTTTGCCGGTGGCACCGACTGCAACGACCATGATCGCATCTGGGCGGTCCTCGACCGCGTCCATGCCAAACATGCCGACATGATTTTGCTGCATGGCGGAACGCCGCGCGGCGCCGAGAAGATCGCCGCCTGCTGGGCCGACAACCGAAACGTCGCGCAGATCGTCTTCAAGCCGGACTGGAGCAATCATGCCAAGGCCGCACCATTCCGGCGCAATGACACCCTCCTCGAAACCATGCCGATTGGCCTGATCGTCTTTCCCGGCTCCGGCGTCACCGACAACCTCGCTGACAAGGCAAAGAAACTCGGCGTTCCATTGTTTGATTTCCGGTCGAAATAGGTGAACTGTCAACGCCATCGATCAACTTGCTGCTGACGGACCTTTGCGAACGGCTCCCGGCGTCACCGCCTACATCTTTGGAGGACAATAATAGAGTCTTTCGGTCTTCGATGCATGGATTCAAACGGCGACTTCTCGACAAATGCGCAGCTCGGACCCATCCAAACCGGCCGGTCATCTCTAACGTGATCTATTGGCCAACCATACGCCAACAATGCAAAGGCCAAATCCGGCGATTGCAGCAGAAGAGATTTGTTCTCTGAACATCAACCATGCCCAGATCATGGTAACTGGAGGGGTCAGGTAGATAAGGCTGGCGACCTGTGTCGCCGACATTTCCCGTAGACACAGCCAGTAAAAACCATACGCGCCGATCGTTGAAAACAGCACAAACCAGATAACGGCCAGCCAGAAACCAGCATCCCCCTGCGGCACAATCATTCCCTCGGTCGCAGCCAGAACCAAGAACAGTATGGCTGAAACGATGCAGTGGACAGCCAATATCGGCAGCAAAGGTAGGCTTTGTGCACTCCGCTTGGCGATCAACGTCGCCACAACAATGCTCAGCATGCTGATGAAAGACAGTGCGAATCCCCAGAGAGGCGCGGCACCTAACCCTGCGCCGACTGCGATTGTGACGCCAGCCAAACCGAAGCAAAGACCAACCCATTGCGTTTTCGAAACGGCTTCCCGCAGAACAATCCCAGCCAGAGCAGCCGTCGCCAATGGTTGTAGTGATGCGATCAATGCGGCCGTTCCGGTTGGGACACCCATGTCGATGGCTTTCACACCCGTCGCCAGATAGCCGAACATGGCAAAAGCTCCTACCAACGCCTGTAGTCCAAGCGCTGGCAAGAACTGTCTCTTCAGGTAGGGAACAATGAAAGGTGCAAGAAACACAGACGCAACCACAAAGCGCCATAACAGTACGAGAAACACTGACGAAGTTTGCGATGCCAGAACGGCGCCGATGAAGCCCGAACTCCAGCACAAGACCAACGCACCCTGGAGAGCAGGTCTTCGGATGGCGTTTGACATGTGCGGTTCAGCCTTGCAGGTGCGCCGCCCAGCAATAGAGTGATCATTCTTCTGTGGTGGCTAGAGAGAGCCCACTGCACTGTCAAACATGAGCAACAACTGCACGCTACCGATTAGCTGTTCGTGGCGCCAATTCAGACAAGCAAATGACTGAAATGCGGGATTTGCTGCCGTTGGCCTGGACGAACCAAATGACTGCTTCCACGCCAAGATATGAAATCGTAACATGGACGACATGCAGATACTCGTAGCACTCCTCCGCTCGGTGACCGATCCGACGGCATGGCAACTCGCTTTCAGTGCTGGAAGTAAACGATCATTCTGAGATGGCGATGTTCATCGACGATCAGCATCTCGTGAGCGAAACCGAGTTGCTTATCCGGTCGTGCGCAGCGCGTCGACATGGGTGACTGGCCCTGATGTCCAGAGGTCCAGTTGATGCTCGACCGATCCGACGCGAACCGATTGCGTCTCGCCAGCCGGTGCGGCGCGATCGCCTGCTGGCCCATCCAGGATTGGCAGGCGTGGTGCGGGGAAAGTGGCCTCGATGCCCAGCGCAGCGCAAAGGGTCGGCACGATATTGGCGGTACAGGACGGCACATTGCGGCGCTCGGCCGGAAACGGATTACCCTCGAAGGCACACAAGCAGGCCAATTCAGTCGCGTGCAGACCGCCATGATGGCCGGAGCCGATCTCAAGCATACTCCCGGTCAGATCACCGGGTGACAAACCGGGACATCCGTGGGTGTTGGTTCGATCGTCACCGCAAAACGTCACGACTGCGTCGGGTGCGGCCGGATGGCGTAAAGCCACATCCGCCAGATCAAAGCTGC
This sequence comes from Hyphomonas sp., assembly GCA_024743015.1. Taxonomy (GTDB): domain Bacteria; phylum Pseudomonadota; class Alphaproteobacteria; order Caulobacterales; family Hyphomonadaceae; genus Henriciella. Next base: position 2,821 of record JANSXJ010000196.1, read on the forward strand.
CACGCAGCGGACCGAACCGATCTTGCGCCGTAAAAACAGGCCCACACCATGCCTGCCCGACGAGACGGTCGATGATCGCTTGAACGCGTTCACCATTGCTTGAGGGTTGCCACAAGAATGCTGACATGCCGGGAATGACGACCACGTCGAGCGCGTCCTGCCATTGTGTGCCGGCCCGAAAACCCTGATCGCCGAGCCAATTCACCAATGAGATCGAACCGCTGACGCTGACTTGACCATGGTCGGACGCGACGGCGATGCCGATGCGATCGGCGTTTTGCTGGCCGTTGCGCCATTCGATGATGTGGCCCAACGCGCCGTCGATCGCCTTGATGGCCGCCCGATGGGCCGGCGAACCAACGCCGGACTCATGACCCGCGCTGTCGGCTTCGGCAAACCAAAGGATAGACAAACGTGGCCGTCGGCGCGGCCAGATGTTCGACACGAAGTGCTTGACTGTTTCCATGGGCCAATTCGCGCCGCCTCCGGCAAACCCAGACTCGTGGGCACAATGAACACGGGGATTGAAGACGCGATCGGGGTCATTACAGAACCCCGAAAGAAGGTTGAAAGATCCGATCGAACCGGTTGCCAGCACGGCAAGCCCTCCGACACCGTCTTCAAGCGCATTGCTCACATGCATCGCCCGGAACGCATCAAGGTGGCCCACCGTGTCCAATGTGGTCAAATCATTAAGCCGCGCGGTATCGAACGGCTCGGTGCGATCGCTCCCACGCAGAAAAAACGCATTGGCGACGACGCCATGGTCGTTCGGGCAGGCGCCCGTGACCAAGCTTGCCAGATTCACACGCGTCACGGTCGGGAAAACCGATCTGTGCCGCGTCAAGACCGTTGCGCGATCCAGCAGCGTCTTGAGATTGGGGCAATCGGCGTCGTTGATGCTGTCGGGCCGCAGCCCGTCAAAGCCAAACAGAATGGCGTGATCGAGCGACGGCGCCATATCAGGCCGCGCCCTGCACGGCCACGCTGGGCGGATACCCCGTGATGAGTGTCGGCGTGGCGGCATAGGAGAGCAACGTTCCGGCAACAGGATCGACAACCGAAGCGCTGGCCAGATCGGGCAACCCAAGCCCATGTGGAGCAATCGCGCAGAGGCGACAGACGATCTCCCGAATGACCTGACCGTGGGCGACAAGGACCACGGTGCTCTTGTTCAGGGATAGAAGCGCGTCGAGAGCACGGCCGATGCGTGCTGAGAAGTCTGGCCGCGCTTCGCCGGCCGGTGGAACGAGCCGCCCTCGCTGCCAAGCATCAAGCTGCTCATGCCGTTCAACCACAGCCTCACCAGTCCACTTGCCCGGATCGATTTCGCGCCAGCAACTGGCTGTCACTGCAGGTGTCAGACCCAAAAGCGTAGCTGTGCGCGTACACCGCCGCAGGTCAGACGTCACGACATGGGCAGAAGCGAGATCTTTCACCATTGGCTTGAGCGCGCGAACGGCCTGAACGCCGGCAGTCGACAAGGCGCGATCGGCATGGCCCTGAAGCAGGCCCGCCTCGGTCCAGTCGGTTGCGCCGTGACGGATGAGCACGATGCGTTCCGTGGACGTTTGATCCGTTTCGGCCGGGTTGGCGGCTTGACCCGTCAGCATCACCCGATCTCCGCGGTGTGCAGGCGCACACCGCCAGCCTCCAGCGCTTCCACATAGGCCCGCTCAGGCGGTCGGTCCGTCACCAGGTCCGTCACCGCGCCAAGCGGCATTGTTCGATAGCGTGACTTGCGACCAAATTTGGTGTGGTCGGCCAGCACAATGTGTCGCTGTGTCAGTGTGCACAATTGTCGGCGGTTGAAAGACGAGCCTTCGTCATGATCGAGAAAACCATCGCTCGGATGCAATGCGTTGGTGCTGGAGATCACCGCATCGAACCGGTATCGCGTGAGTTGTTCCGACATGGCGGGCCCTTTCATGACACGCAGGTCAGGATCGAAATGCCCGCCTAGTAAAACGACGTCGCATAACCCGGAGCGACCAAGTATGAGAGCGGTATCGATCATGTTGGTGACGCAAAGAGCCGGCGGCGCTGCCGCGATTTGCTCGGCAAAGGCCAGCATGGTCGTGCCGCCGCCGACATAGACGGTACCCATGCCGCTGATCAGCGGCGCAGCGATCCGGGCAATCGCGGCCTTTTCAGCCTGCATGGTGCTCTTGCGGTCGACCAATGGCAGGATCGCGCTTTTCGTAACAGGCTCTGCCCCGCCATGGATGCGGACCAGATGGCCAGCGTCTTCCAAGGATTGAAGGTCGCGCCGGACCGTCGCTTCGGACACCTTCAACGCTTGGACGATGTCCTTAACCAGGATCTCGTTACCGGCGCTGAGGTGGCTGAGGATATAGCGATGGCGGCGCGCCGTGATGGTGGCCGCCATGCTGCCGGAATGGCGGCCGTTCTGGTCGAGGGTCTTGTTCATGGTCAACGCTCCGAATTCACCAACCCGCGAACGAACCAACGTTGCAGGAGGAGGACAATAGCGACCGGTGGCGTGACAACAATCAAGGTTGCGGCCATAGCGTGGTTCCACAATGGCAGATCGTCAACACCGGGGATCATAGCCTGCAACCCGATGACCGCCGTGCGCATTTCGGGCTCGGTGGTGATCAGGAGCGGCCACAGATACTGGTTCCAGCCAAAGATAAATGAGATCGTGGCAAGCGCCGCCAGGTTGGTTTTCGACAGCGGCAGCAAAATGTGAATGAAGAACCGGAACGGTCCGGCACCGTCCAGGCGGGCAGCGTCGACCAGGGCATCAGGGATCGTCAGGTAGAACTGGCGAAACAGGAAAGTGCCGGTGACCGTTGCCATCAAGGGCAGTGTCAGGCCTGCATAGCTATCAAGCAGGCTGAGCTTGAGATCAATTCGAATGCCACCCACCGCTTCGATCAATGCCGTCAAGCCGGTGACATTTGCGATGGTCTGTACGGGATCGAGAAGGTTGGCGGCGATCTCATAGCTTGGAATGATGCGCACTTCGAGCGGCAGCATCAGCGTCAGCAGAACCAGCCAAAAAACCACGGCTCTGCCGGGCCACTGGAAATAGGTAATGGAAAAGGCCGCTGTCGTCGCAAGCAGGCATTTGCCAGCGGTAACAATCAGCGCCACGATCGTGCTGTTGAGAAGTTGCTGGCCAAAATCGCCCCGCTGCCATGCCATGGCGAAGTTCTCCATGATCTGGTCACCGAACCAGATCGGAACGCCCTCGCCAAAACTCTCGACGGGGTGGCTGGCGGCGACAAACGCCACGTAGATGGGACCGAGTGAGATCGTTAGGCCGACGATCAGAACCAGATGAGATGCAACGCGTGCTCGCCGTGACATGTGGACCATAAGTGGCTCGCTCAGACCGTGTAGTTGACCCGGCGTTCGATGAGCCGGAATTGCAGGACGGTGACCGTGACCATGACGAGCATGAGAATGACCGATTGCGCGGAGGATGCGCTGAGATTCAGCCCAACAAAACCATCCGCATAGATCTTGTAGACCATCAGATTGGTTGCGCCGCCCGGCCCGCCCTGGGTCATGACATTCACGATGCCGAACGAGTTCGTGAAATTGTCTGCCAGGTTCATGATGATAAGAAAGTAAAAGGTGGGCGACAACAGCGGCAGCGTGATCGCCGTAAAGCGACGAAGGGGACCGGCACCGTCGACCGCGGCCGCCTCGAGGATTGGTGTCGGGATCGCCCGCAGACCGGCCAGGAAGAACAGAAAATTGTAAGAGATGTTCTGCCAGGCTGCGACCGTCACGATCATCCAGAATGCATCACCGCCATCGAGATAAGGATCCCAGAACCCGGGCGAGATATCATTGACGGCCTGCATCAATCCGGAAACCGGATCGAAGATGAACTGAAAGGCGGTCGCTGCCACCGGCGCGGCCACGGCGTAGGGCCAGATAATGCCCGTGCGATAAAGGCGTGACCCGCGCAGAGCATCGTCGGCCGCAGTGGCAAAC
>JANSXJ010000233.1 GCA_024743015.1 Hyphomonas sp.
CTGCTTGATCTCGCCATTGCCTTCCAGATTGGCCGGACGGGTTTCCATGCGTGCGACGTGTGGCTGTTGCAGCTGGAGTTCCGCCGCGTCCTCGATGGTTATGAGACGTTCTTTATGACTGATCGCCGCTGATAAGGCGTTCAGGAGCGTGGTTTTACCAGAACCTGTTCCGCCAGAAATAATCGCGGTCACCCGGCACTTCACGGCACCGAAAAGGAAGTCTGCGACTGGCTGCGGAATGGCCTGAAACTCGACCAGCTTTTCGAGCGTGAATGGCTTCTTCGAGAATTTCCGGATCGAGACCAGCGGTCCATCAATGGCGATGGGTTCAATCGCGGCGTTCACGCGTGACCCATCTGCGAGACGGGCATCCACCAATGGAGATCCTTCATCGACCCGGCGACCAACCGCAGAAACGATCTTGTTGATGATCCGGCGAAGGTGAAGATTGTCGCGGAATCGAGCATTTGACAGTTCAAGTTCACCGCCGCGTTCGATGTAGACCTGATTGTAGCCATTGATCAGAATATCGGCGATTGAGTCGTCCTGAAGGAGCGGTTCAAGCGGCCCGAGTCCAACCATTTCATTGACGATGTCATCGGTAAAGTCTTTGACCTCGGCAGCACCCATGGGGAGGCGCTGGTCGGCAATTGCCTTGGTGACGAAAACACCAATCTGGGTTCGCAGCTCGTCCGGCGTCATTTGATCGAGGTTTGAGAGATCCAGCTCATCGATCAGTTTGTTGTGGATCTGGAGTTTGGCTTCCAGCATGTCGCTGTCGATCTCGGGGCGCGGTTCTGCTCGAGGCTCCGGATCTGGTTTGACAGCGGGTGCTTCGAACGTCGACGCGTCTGCTTCCGGCGCTTTATCCAGCGCTGGCTCAACCGGCGCGTCGGCAGTTTCGCGGCGTTTCAGAACGAACCGGCTCATGACGCCACCTTCATGGTGTCCGTCTCGTCCGCAGCTGCCTTGTTGAGACGAAGCTTCTGGATGAGATCGGAAATATCCTTCGGAATGGGCGAGCCCGGTTTCATATCGCTAACCGGCTGGCCCAGATTGACCGCACTCAGCGCCGTCGGCCAGTCTGACCGGATCGAGGCGAATACCTCCATCTCGAGCGCAGATGTGGCCTGGTCTTCCGTCACCTTGGCACCAAACATGCCTTTCTGGCGTCGATTCAATACGGCGCGGATAGACGGAAATTCGGGGTCGGAGGCAAATTGTTCGACCCATTGCCGAGACGCGTTTAGGGCGGGAACCGACAGCTCTGTAACCAGGATCACTTCGTCGCTGCCGAGGAAAATGTCGCTGCTCCATTCCGTCGGCCAGCGCGGCGTGTCGACGATGACGAAATCATACGTCTCACAGGCCACATTGAGGCATTGCAAGATGACGTCCCGGGATGGCGGTGTTTCCATCTCGCTCCAGCGCGGCATGGCAAGAAGGTCAAAGCCGAACGGGTGATGCGTCGTCATGGTTTTCAGAAACACGTCATCGATGTTGAATGGGTTTTTCTGGAAGATCGAAGGGAGAAAATTAGACTCGCAATTCAGATAGGTCGCGCAGCTTCCATCAACGAAATTAAGATCAAAGAGCACGACGCGAGGCTTGTCCTTGAGTTGAGCCAGCTGGTACGCCGTCTCGCAGGCTAAAAGCGTCGCGCCAGCCCCACCGACAGAAGAGACAAACGTCCAACATTGCGAATTGGAATTTGCGGCGCCTTGATTGCTGGTTTGTGCCAGCGAGTCAGCCGCGCGAGACAAAGCTTTGTGAACGGCGTCATAGCTGACCTGCGTGTCGAGAATGTCCCAGCACGGTAGACCCATCAACACGCGCAGCGCGCTGACCGGTAGATTCTGACCGATGACGATTGTCGGGATGTTTTGGCCCGTCATGGCCAGCGCCGTCAGGCACTCGGCCAGGTCCGTTTCAGGCGCGTGCTCGAAAACACAGACGTGTTGGCCCTCACCGTTCAGACCATCCATCAGGCCCGCATACGATTCATGGGTGACCGTTTGCTGGCCACCTTTCTCTCGCCACGCTTGTGCGATTGGCTCGTGAAAGTTCTGGCTGAGAATATGTAGCGTGGCTTTGGCGAATACAGGACGAGCTGCGGTCATGACTAGCGCGCCCCCTGGCTGGTAACCGTCGACTGATTGCGAATATTGCCTTCTACCGAACGGCCGAGCTCCGGTTTTGGAGCATCTTCGATCCGGCTCAACGCGTATCTATCCACCTGGTTCGGCTCCTCCGAGAGCATGATCGGATCCGACAATTGTTCGTTGGATTCAGGAGGCAGCACCAAATGCGGCGTGATGATCACGACGAGCTCGGTTTCATTCTTTTTGAAACGGCTCGAGCGGAACAGATTACCGAGGATTGGGATATCGCCCAATAGCGGCGTCTCCAGTTCGGTGGCCTGATACTCATTCTGGATCAATCCCGCGATGGCAAAGCTCTGACCATTGCCAAGCTCGACCTGTGTCTGGATTTGCCGAACACTCAGGGCTGGTATCTCGACATTGGAGAGGCGGACGGAATTGCGCGGATCAAGATTGCTCACTTCAGGGGCCACCTGCAAGACGATACGGTCTTCGCGTGCGATGGTTGGCGTGAATTCCAGCGAGACGCCGAACTTCTTAAACTCGATGGTGATAGTATCTTCGTCGGCAGCGACTGGCACGGGGAATTCACCGCCCGCCAGGAAGGACGCTGTTTGGCCGGATTGCGACACCAGGTTTGGCTTGGCTAGCGTCCGAATAACCCCTTGTTCTTCAAGAGCTTGGAGCGTGAAGTCGATCGTCGTGTTGCCGGATCCACCAAACACCTGGCCGATCGCGCGGGCCGGATCGCCTGAGATCAAACTGGACGAAGTCATGAAGAGGAAATCGCCAGGTCGACTGATATCTGTCCCAAATCCAATCTCGCGAATGTCATCGCGAGAGGCTTCCACAAAACGAACCTCGAGGAGAACCTGCGCTGGCAACTCGACTTGCAATGCATTGATCGCGAGATCCGGCGCGTGGCTGTCGACGACGGCGAGGATTTGCATCAGGGTTTCTTCATCTGCCACATTACCGCTGACATGAACCTTGTTAGCCACCGGACGGAGCTCGACCTGCTCATCCGGAAAAAGGGCTAGAATGTCGCTGCGGACGGCGTCCAGGTTGGGCATTACGAGGACGTCGACAAGCTGAACCAGGTTCCCACGCTCATTGTAGACGAGGATATTGGTGCTGCCGATCTCGCGTCCACGTACGAAATACTCTCGCGAAGACACCGGCGCGGCGTCTGCGATCTCTGGCTCGGAAACGGCGATGCGATCAAAGCTTTCCATCACCGGGACGGGCAGGGACATGCCTTTGCGAACGACAATCGTCTGATGTGTGACGGTATCCGCATACGCACCGGCCAAGCCGGGGGTGACCCCCATCCAGCTGATGAACAGCAGCACGAAGGCTGCCAGATTTGCCCATTTGTATCGTCCCATCATATGCCCTCAGCTCGCAGAGGTTTTGTTCTGCTTATGCGTTAAACATATCGGCGCCGTCTGAAGCGCCCGTCAAAAGCGTTGGATGAATTTCAATGGAATTCGGGACCGGAGTGATGACATTGCGTTAGCCATAACGACCCTTGCCCCCACTTGCTCTTTGCAGCGTTGCGCTCTAGACGCTGCCGCAACGGATCCTCCAGTGTCGCAAAGGACATCGAAATGAGCGAAATCATCGACATTCACGCCCGCCAGATTCTCGATAGCCGAGGCAATCCGACCGTAGAGGTCGACGTCACGCTCGAGGACGGCTCTTTCGGACGCGCTGCGGTGCCATCCGGCGCATCGACGGGCGTCCACGAAGCGCATGAGCTGCGTGACGGCGGCGAGGCCTATAAGGGCAAAGGCGTGATGGATGCAGTCGATGCAGTAAATGGCGAGATCGCCAATGAGCTGGTCGGTATGGATGCGATCGAGCAGCGCCTGATTGATGGCCTGATGATCGAGCTCGATGGCAGCGAGAACAAAAAACGCCTTGGTGCGAATGCGATCCTGGGTGTGTCCATGGCCACGGCGAAGGCGGCTGCGGAAAGCTGCGGTCTGCCGCTCTATCGATATATTGGCGGAACCAATGCACGTGTCCTGCCGACCCCGATGATGAATATCATCAATGGCGGCGAGCACGCGGACAACCCGATCGACATCCAGGAGTTCATGATCATGCCGGTCAACGCGGACAGCATCGCTGACGCGGTTCGTATTGGATCAGAGATCTTCCACACGTTGAAAAAGACACTCAGCGATGCTGGTCACAATACCGGGGTAGGGGATGAAGGCGGATTTGCGCCAAACCTCTCGTCGACGCGCGATGCGCTGGATTTCATCATGAAGTCTGTAGAAACAGCCGGGTATCAACCAGGTGAAGACGTGACGCTTGCGCTTGATGCGGCATCCACCGAGTTCTTCAAGGAGGGGAAGTATATCCTGGCTGGAGAGAACAAAACACTCGATGGCGAAGGCATGGCGAAATACCTCGCAGACCTGGTAGATGCCTATCCAATCGTTTCGATCGAAGATGGTATGGCCGAGGACGACTGGGAGGGTTGGAGCATTCTGACGGAGATGGTCGGCGACCGCTGCCAGTTGGTCGGTGACGACTTGTTCGTGACCAATCCTGAGCGCCTGGCGCTTGGCCTGCAACGCGGCGCGGCAAACTCGATCCTGGTAAAGGTCAATCAGATCGGCACTCTCTCCGAAACACTCGACGCGGTCGAATTGGCGCACCGCCATGCCTATACGGCGGTGATGTCGCATCGCTCTGGCGAAACCGAGGATGCCACGATTGCGGATCTGGCGGTTGCTGTGAATTGCGGACAGATCAAGACGGGCTCGCTGGCGCGGTCAGACCGACTGGCCAAGTACAATCAGTTGATCCGTATTGAAGAAGAATTGGGTGCATCCGCCCTGTATGCAGGCGCGGCTCTGATCAACGCGTAAAGCGGATCTTAACCACAAGAGGTGTTCCTACCCGGTAGCGTAGGAGCACCTTTTTTATGACCTCAAAATGGGCTGCCGGTGCGATGTCTCTCACGATCGCTTACTTTGCTTATCACGCCTTTGCCGGAGAGCAGGGCCTGGGTAGCTGGACCGATAAGCAGATGGAACTTGCCGACAAGAAGGAAGTGCTGGAAGCCCTTGTCGCCGAAAATGCTGCACTGCAAAAAGACATAGCTCGCTTGACTCCAGGGCAGATTGACCCTGACTTGGTGGAATATCTCGCACGTCGCGATCTCGGCTTTGTGTATCCTGGTGAACTCGTGCTCGTTGACCGCGCTGTCAGGAATGCAGATACGCATAGGTGATAAGACTCGACGTTGCGTCAATCCTCTGCGTATTAAGCGCAAAAATGCATAAGACAGGGAGCTGTAATGGCCAAAGCCGCTAGCCCGAAGCGCCGGTCCTCACCGAAAATGAAGAAGGATGAGGCGCTCAAGTATTATCGCGACATGTTGTTGATCCGACGCTTTGAAGAACGTGCAGGACAACTTTACGGCATGGGTAAAATCGCAGGGTTCTGCCATCTCTATATCGGCCAGGAGGCTGTCGTGACGGGAATGCAGGCCTGTCTGAAAGAAGGCGATCAGGTCATCACTGGATATCGTGACCACGGTCATATGCTAGCCTGTGACCTCGATCCCAAAGGCGTCATGGCGGAGCTGACCGGACGCGAAGGTGGCCTCTCTCGCGGCAAAGGTGGCTCAATGCACATGTTCAGCCGCGAGAAGAATTTTTTTGGCGGACACGGAATCGTTGGTGCCCAGGTGCCGATTGGAACCGGTCTCGCATTTTCCAACAAGTATCTCGGCAAGGACAATGTTTGTCTCGCCTATTTCGGTGATGGCGCAGCAA
>JANSXJ010000516.1 GCA_024743015.1 Hyphomonas sp.
AGTTTGAGGTTGAGGCGGCTACGAAGTGCTACCGTCTCGACGCTGGAACTATTGTTTGCCTGGTGTCCAGTGACTTGCTGCAAGACGCAGACGATCTGCTCGACATCAGAATGGCGCCCGAAGACCGTGATCGGCTGATCCAGGCTTGCGTGCGCGATCACGAACTGACCGAGTTGGAAGATCATGTTGACAGGGCCTGTCAATTCGTGGCGCTACGCTTGTCTGCGGACGAATGGCTTGAGTGGAACAGTCGTTCAGATGAGCCCGATGAAGAAGCCCACCAAAACCTTTCTTTGATGTCGCTATCGACATGCCTGAAAGCCGTAAGCGATCCACAAAAACCGTCTGTCGTCATCGCAGATCGCTATGTGCAGCGACATCGGTTTCCAAATGTCATTCATTTCACCGATTTGGTCGATGTTCTGGTTTCGCGTTCAGCTGTTTCGTCAGTTGAGCGAGCCAAGATATGGCAGTCCCTCCAGCATGGTGGTGCAGGGTTTCTACCAATAGATGCCGGCCAGTTTGTTACGGCATTGAAGGCGGTGAACACCTCAAGGGGCGCCGTTGTTGAAACCGCTCGGCTCATTGAACTACGACGGTATTTCGGTAAGCAGAGCCGGCTACTCCAATTTATAGATTGGAGCGAGCGCCGGTTTGTCGATGGCTATCCAATCGGTGACCCGAAGTTCGCAGTAGACTTGGCGTTTTTTCCAACTGCCATCCTGGAGGCGATTTGGTGCGACATAGAGCTCAACCAAGAAAAGAAGAAGGCCATTAGCGACTGGATTTGGACGTTTTTGCGAATTGAAGCACTTTCTGCCGGCGGTTCTGGTGCTTCTGACGTTCCTGAAGAAAAGCGATATGTGAACAATCTCGCTGCCACGTTCGTCAAGATGGCGACTTGGCCGTTGTTTCGGCACACGATTGAGCAAAAATCTGATCAGTGGGCAAGTTTACGTCCGTATCTTGACTGGCTGTTTGGCACGGTACTGGTGCCTCGTTTCAAGGTGGATCCCGCTGTCAAGATGCAGTTTGTAGGTGAGTTTTCGAGGATTTTGCAGAAGAATTCACACGTCGAGGACGAGAGCCTTACCGAGAGCCAACAGCGACAGGTTGACGCCTATTTTGCGAAGCAGCTCGCGGATTTTATCGAGCTGTTCCCGCACAATGTTCGCGAACTACTTTTGAACGAGCCAGGCTTTGCAAAAACCGCCGGCTTCGTGAGAGGTTACACAATCGACGTAGGTGATAAGAAAATAAGTGTTGACGATATTTCTGCAGCAATCGGTCAGGCTACGAATCTAGAAAAACAACCAGTAAAACTAGTTGGATCAAGTGCCACGCTGACACTGGTTGACGGCAACAGCGCGACAGTAACAGATATCTTGATAACGAATGCAGACCAAGAATTTCGCTTGGCGGCAGAAACTGCCGCCATATTACATCCATCAAAGTCTCGGCGGCTTGAATATTTCGAAGCGATCGCTGACAAGTTTGCGACTTCGGCGGCGGTAAAGGAAGAACTTAGGAAGGCCCACGCTTCAGACGGCAGCGCCGACGAGCGGGTCACGGCGTTCAATACGGCCCGCGAGCTTGATTTTGCATTCTTTGAAGTCAGGCTCCGCGAACTGATTGCTCGACGAGGGCAAATGTCAGATCGGGAGTTTGAACTACCGCGACCACAGGCGCTTGCAGCATATCTTCGGATTGACTTGAGTGGCGGTGACGGCGCAGCAGCTCAGCTTGCTCAAGGGTATGAGCAACTAGCGCGAGAGCTTGGGCTTGAAATAGCTGACCACAGATACTCCGCCTGCCCACTACGGTTTGATCGAGGTGATGTCTATTTCGACGGCATTCCCAGTAGAGGCGACAGCGTGTTCCAATTTGCTAGCGCATTGGAGCATGCAGCAAGCGGAGGCGCTGACTTTGCGAGACAGGACTTAGAGACTCAGTGGGACAGACTTTGTGAAGTTTTTGCATGGGAAATTGATCTGTTCACGCTCCTTGTGAACAGGGGAGCTGACGAAGCCGCTTTCGACCCCAGCTGGCGGGAAATAGACAACGATGTTGCCATTGCACTGATTTGGATTTGGGCTGACAGGATTTGCAGCGCGTTCATTACGCATCAGGTCGACGTCGCGCCATTGATAGAGACTCTACACGGGCGGCAACATCGCCCGCTGACGCTCGTTTTGGACGACCGATAC
>JANSXJ010000556.1 GCA_024743015.1 Hyphomonas sp.
ATATCCAAGTGCGTTTGCCATTTTAAGTCTCCTTTTCGTTTCTTTGGCGTGTCTTCGGAAAGCCTCATGCCCCGTCGACGCCGGACCGAAAGGCCGCTGAAATCGCCTTCTGAACCCGTCGGGGCGAAGCGTATGCGGAGCACGGGGAAGAACAGGAATTTTGATGGTGTGGACACCCCTACCTACCGCAAGCAGTTTGCGGATCATGGTCACAATAGAAAGGGAATAAGATGTCTAACTACACGATCGGAATTGACCTCGCCAAGCGCTATATCCAGGTGCACGTAATCGACGAACACCAGGAAGTTCAAGCAGCTCGTAAGCTGCGTCGATCACAGTTTCTTCCGTTTCTTTCAAAGCTTCCGCCGAGTCTGATTGGCATGGAATCATGCTCGGCTGCGCATCACTGGGCACGCGAATTGACCGCCATGGGGCATGAGGTCAGGCTCATGAATCCCATGTATGTGAAACCCTATGTGAAGCGCGGGAAGAATGACGCCGTGGATGCCGAAGCGATCTGTGAAGCCGTCACCCGTCCAACGATGCGATTTGTCTCGATCAAGTCAGTAGAACAACAATCGGTTCTAATGGTTCACCGCACGCGAGCGATGCTCATCAAGCAAAGAACTATGTTGGTCAATGCCGTGCGCGGTCACCTGGCCGAGCTCGGAATCATCGCTCCAGTCGGGATCGAGCGGATCTTCGAACTCTTCACCCGCGTTCTTGAACGTAGAGGTGAAGAGTTCGATGTTCCGCCTCTCGTTCGGTCCATTGTCAGGCTCTATCAACGACAAATAAAAGCTATCAATGAAGAAATTATCCGCCTCGAAAAACGTCTGAGGAAATGGCACCGAAAGAGTGAGATCAGCCGCAGGCTGGCAACGATCCCAGGTATCGGAGAGATCACCGCAACAGCGCTCGCAGCAACAACACCAGACCCAAGTCACTTCAAATCTGGGCGAGCGTATTCGGCGTGGCTCGGTCTAACACCGAAGTCGAACTCGTCTGGCGGTAAAGAGATCAATGGCCGAATAACCAAGGCAGGAGATCGTCATTTACGTACCTTGCTGGTGTTAGGCGCGACGGCAGTCATACGACGCGTGCGAAGCGGTCAACCCACACCATTGTATGGATGGGTCAATCGACTGCTGGCGAGAAAGCCCGCCCGCTTAGCGTCTGTAGCCCTTGCCAACAAGATGGCGCGGATCGCCTGGGCCGTCATGGCCGGCAAGCATGAATATCAACCCGAACGAGCCGCACTGGCTGTGTAGGGATCGTAAGGAAGAAACAATCGAGATCGGGAGAGCGTGCACCAAGAAATGATGAAAACCGGTAGCAACCGGGGGTCAGGTAAATCCGTTCGCGCGGCAGCATCTAAAGTATGCGCAATTTTGATAGGAACCATGATCCGCGGACTTCATCAGGGCCCGCAGCCGGACTCGCTGCACTAGAGAGGCCGGACACATGAGAGCACTGAACCGGATGAATCATTTTTTAAATGCGGGCTTGACCGCGGGGTGTCCACACATGCTGCGCGAGGAGGCGCGCCAGCGCCGGGGAAAATTCCTGTTTGGACCCGTTTCAGATGGCGGTTTATGCGGCCAGGTCCTCCAGGCAAGAGACGGGTCTTGAGGCGAACACGCGCGCCGAATGGGCGAAGGAAGATGGTGGCAAAGGATCGTGGCTTTCAAAACAAAACGAGCCGGAGTCTAGCTCCAGCTCGCTTCTTTGATCTGGCTTTTTAGCTAAGATGCGCCTGCATTGATGGCATC
>JANSXJ010000134.1 GCA_024743015.1 Hyphomonas sp.
CAGCCGAGACCCGGCTGGGGTTTTCCTTTTCCGATCCCCACGCGCATCCGTACCCGCCACGCGCGTGCACCGATTGGACAGCACACCTGCTTGCAACTATAACCACACAGCATGTTGGGGAACGCTGTTTCAATCCGCCCGCCTGAGCCATATCGGGACGCGCCGGACCCGCGCACTTTGCGTCTCGTTCGTATAGATGATTCAGCGATCGACCTGGACGTCATGATCTACAAAAACCACGTTTCAGATCTGAAACCGCTGGTGATCGTTAATTCCATCGAACTCCCGATGCCGCCCTCAAAAGCGTTCTGCGATTTGATGTGGGACGCGGGCTATCAAGTCGTGTTCATTCGCCGCCCGGGATTTGGCGGCGCGCCCGGACTGCCCGCCGCGCTGCTCACCCAGACAGAAGTCCGCAATGGAGCAGCCGTGATTACTGAAGCGGCATTGCTGCATCGTTTGATCGACACGCTCGGATTGGGTAATTTCGTCTTGCTGGGCCTGGGGACGGCGAATTCCGTTTGCGCGCGTTTAAGCAAGCTGAGTTCGAAGGTCGAGTTCACGGTCTTCTCCAACCCGCTGTTTCATCAGGACGTCTGGGACATCGTTCGCCCGAAATGGATGCAGTCCATGGTCCGCCAGACCCTGACCTCAAAGGGCGGACTGCGATTCACGGTCATGGCGCTGAAAGCGGCTCTCAAACGAAACCCGAACTGGTTTTATCGCCAGTTCGCCCAGAAGAGCGCCGGGGACATCGATTATGTCGCCGAGAATTCCGCTGATTTCGAAGCTGCTGCAGGCCTGCTGCAGAACATGGAGCCAGAGACCGTGTGTTACGATCTGCAAATGGCGCTTGTTCACGACACGAAAGTCGATGCTACTTTCTTCCGCGACATTGATGGCGTGGTCCTCTGCGGAACCGAAACCACTGAGGATTGGCGACAGCGCATGCAGGAGCAATCGGAACGCCTCGCCTTCCCGATTGTGTTCGCACCTTCGGGCGATCTTTTTGTGCCGTACAAGTCACCAGACGTCTTTCTGGAGCTTCTTGAGGTTAATGTTCGCAACTCCCGTCATGCTTAGTTGACGCCCATCGTCGCCTAAGCCTATCTCGAAACATGCTCCGAACGTCCCTCGTTTTAATCACCCTGCTTTGCGCCTGCTCGGCAGGTAACCAGCCTGCGAAACCGGTCAATCTCTGCGAGGAAGCCGGGGCGCGGTGCGTGAGTGCGCCCGTGCGCGACGTGGTCGCCGTCGATGGCGACACATTCGAATTACAGCGCCTGGATGGCCGGGTTCGACTGCGCCTGATCGGCTGGGACAGTCCCGAAACGGGAGACAGCGCAGCCTGCGCTGCGGAGGATGCGTTGGGCCAGAAAGTTGAAGAACGCGCCAAAGCGCTCTTCGCCAAAGGTAAGACTCTGACCTTCAAACCGGAGGGCACTGATCGGTTCGGACGCACCCGCGCGCATGTCTATCTCGATGGCACTCACATTGGCTGGCTGCTTGCCAAAGACGGGCTGTCCGCGCCCTGGCCAAGCGAGACTGTGAAGCCAAATTGGTGTGAGTGAGCAAAAAACCATTACAGTTCTGCAACTTGCGGGACATGTATAGTCTTTGCTTTATAGCGCGATGAGCGATCTGACCCCCCTCTTCCGGCCGGAACGGACATGGTTTCTCACCATCACTCTAGCGGATGAGGACAGCATGTTGCTGACCCGGCATGTCAGCGAGCTCGCCGACAGTGCACGCGACTTTGAAGATCTGCACCCGTTCGAGACGATCGCGACCGTGATCCTGCCCAATCACATGCACGCGATCTGGGTGCTGCCCGAAGACGATAATGATTTCCGGCGCCGCGTTGAATATCTGCAAGCAAGCTTCGCCCGGCGCATGGTCGAGGGTGGGCATATCGCGGAAAAAGATGCCGACAGGCTCTGGCATCCACGGTTCTGGGATTATCGAATCCGGGATGCCATCGATATGGAGCGTCATATCGGATTCATGCACGGCAACCCCGTGAAGCATGGCTTGGTGAGTCACCCCGACAAGTGGCGCTATTCGACCTGGCACAAGTTCCGCGCCGATGGTTTTGCGCTGTGGACATCAGATTCGCTTCGCACCTCAGGTGAGCCATAGGAAAAGCGGCCAATAGACGCAAACGTCGCGACGGCAGGTCGCGTCCCCGGTTCCATTCCCGGCTTATCCTGTCCTATGGTGTCCCCAACAGCCCGCGCAACGCGCGGGACCCATACCAAGATCAGAACGAAAGACGTGCCCATGCCCGCTATCTCCATGACACCACAAGAAGTCTCCGACTATATCGCACAGGCGGGGCGGGACGCCTGGCTCGTTCCGGACGTTCCGGAAACAACCCCGCGCCGAAAGATTGAGAAAGTTGGCGTCATCGGCGCTGGCACGATGGGCGGCGGTATCTCGATGAATTTCGCCACCGCCGGAATTCCGGTGACCATCCTGGAACGCCAACAGGAGGCGCTTGATCGCGGATTGTCCGTCGTTCGCGGACACTATCAACGCAGCGCCGATAAGGGCCGCTTCCCGGTGGAAGAAGTCGATGAGCGCATGGCGCGCCTGAACGGCACGCTCAATATGGAGGATTTCGCCGACTGCGACCTGATCATCGAAGCCGTGTTCGAAGACATGGACTTGAAGAAGCAGATCTTCACCGACCTTGATCGCATCGCAAAGCCGGGCGCCATCCTCGCGACCAACACCTCGGCACTCAATATTGACGAAATTGCAAGCGTCACCAAACGCCCGGAAGACGTCATTGGGCTTCACTTCTTTTCCCCGGCGAATGTCATGAAACTGCTCGAAATCGTCCGCGCGGATCACACCGCCGATGATGTCATCGCGACCAGCATGGACCTCGCCAAAACGATCAACAAAGTCGCGACCCTGGTCGGTGTTTGTCCGGGATTTGTTGGAAATCGCATTCTGTTTGCCCGTCAGGCGCAGGCTCAGAAGCTGGTCTATCAAGGCGCTATGCCGTGGGACGTGGACGCCGCGCTCAACGCGTTCGGCTTCCGCATGGGGCCATACCAGATGTCGGACCTCGCTGGCCTCGACATTGGCTGGAAGAAAGGCGCCAAGACTGCCAATCCGATCCGCGACGCGCTCTGTGAACTTGACCGCCGCGGCCAGAAAACCGGCGCGGGTTACTATGACTATGACGAAAACCGCCGCCCGGTGCCGTCTGAGGTCACTGCGAAAATCATCGCTGACGTCACCGGCGTTGAGCCTGGTGGCGCCCCAGGACAGGATGAGATTATCGCGACCTGTATCTACCCGATGATCAATGAAGGCCTGAAAATTCTCGAAGAGAAAAAAGCCCAGCGCGCCTCTGATATCGATATTGTCTGGCTCAATGGATATGGCTGGCCAGCCGACAAAGGCGGCCCGATGCTGTACGGCGATATGGTGGGCGCCGAAGCCGTTCTCGCCACAATGGAAAAGCTTGGCGCAGATGATGAGCGCTTTGCGCCTTGCGAAACATTGAAACGCCTGGCCAAGGATGGTGGCCGTTTCATCGACGTTCAGCCTGGCTGATGAGCGACACGCTGCACCCGTTCGACGGCGAGTATGACTATGTCATTGCCGGCGCCGGGTCTGCAGGGTGTGTCGTCGCCGAGCGGTTGACGCGCGATCCGAAAACCCGCGTTCTCATTCTTGAAGCCGGCGGTAAGGACAATTGGATCTGGTTCCACATTCCCGTGGGCTATCTGTTCGCCATCGGCAATCCGCGTTCGGACTGGATGTTCGAGACGACCACGCAGCCAGGGCTTAATGGGCGGGCGCTGAACTATCCGCGTGGGAAAGTTCTCGGCGGATCGTCTGCCATCAACGCGATGATCACAATGCGCGGTCAAGCCGCGGACTATGATGACTGGCGCGATTCTGGCCTGCCGGGCTGGGGATGGGACGATGTCCTGCCCGTGTTTCGCGAGATCGAAGATCACTTCCTTGGGGAAGGCCCCCATCACGGCACTGGCGGACCGTGGCGTGTCGAGCCGCCGCGTGTGCGTTGGGACATTCTGGACGCGGTGCGTGACGCCGCCGCGGAAGCGGGCATTCCCTCAATTGAAGACTTCAACACGGGTGAGAATGAAGGCGCGGCCTATTTCCATGTGAACCAAAAGGCAGGCCGCCGCTGGTCGGCAGCGCGAGGCTTCCTCAATCCCGCATCGATGCGCCCGAACCTGCGCATTGAAACGGGCGCGCTGATTGAGCGGGTTTCGTTAGACGGAAAGCGCGCAACGGGTTTGATCTTCCAGCAACACGGACGTCGTTACGCCGTGAAAAGCCAGCGAGAGACGATCTTGTCCGCCGGGTCGATTGGTAGCGTTCAAATCCTGCAGCGCTCTGGCATCGGGCCTGGGGACAGACTCAAGCGCGCCGGTATTTCACCGGAACATGACTTGCCCGGCGTCGGCACCAATCTCCAGGATCACCTGCAACAACGCGCCATCTATCGCGTTTCCAACGCGGTCACGCTGAACCAGACTTATTATTCCCTGTTCGGCAAAGCCCGTATGGGGCTCGATTATCTCTTTCGGCGGCGCGGGCCGCTGACAATGGCGCCGTCGCAGCTCGGCATGTTCACGCGCTCCTCGCCAGATCACAAGCGTGCCAATATCCAGTTCCACGTTCAGCCGCTCTCGCTCGACAAGTTCGGCGATCCCCTGCACCGCTTCCCTGCGATCACCGTGGCCGCCTGCAATCTGCGCCCGACCTCGCGGGGTGAGATCCGGATCCCATCGCCAGATCCAGCTGCCAAACCGATCATCGATCCGAATTATCTGCAGACCGAAGCCGACCAGAAAGTCGCCGCAGACGCCATCCGGGTGACGCGCCGCCTGATGCAGCAGCCTGCCCTCGCCGCTTATGCACCAGAAGAGTATCTGCCGGGACCGGCCTATGATGATGACGACCTCGCCCGCGCCGCCGGGGACATTGGAACAACCATCTTCCACCCAGTCGGAACCGCCAGGATGGGTCCGGCGAGTGACCCTATGGCGGTGACCGGAGGTGACTTGCGTGTGCACGGTCTATCCAACCTTCGCGTCATCGATGCGTCTGTCATGCCGACCATTACATCCGGCAACACGAATACGCCCACCATCATGATCGCGGCAAAGGGGGCCGACGCCGTTGCGCGCGGCTAAAACGTTTACGGGCTGGCCCAGCTCTGGCCCTGCCCGATATGAAAAGGCCGCCCGGGAGAGAACGGGCGGCCTTTGATCAAAAAGGTATGAAACTTAGTGGCGGTTGCTCAGTCGAGCGCGACGCCGACGCCGCTTGTCCAACATGCTTGGGCCCGTTTCCTCTGTTGCTTCGGGAGCTGGGGCTTTAATCTCAACGACTGGTTTTGCGATTTGGATAGCATTTACCGGGGTCGCCTGAAGGGGTGTGCTAGGAACCGCGATTGGGGTTTGCTCGATTTCGCGGACTTGCGGTGTCATTTTATTTGCCTTTCAAAACTGGACGTTAGCCCATTCAGCGGGGGTTGATGGAGAGTTGTCTGATCCGCTGATGCAATACCAATTGGGGACGGTATTATCGTTTTTCAATAAGTATTTCTCGTTTTTCGGAAAGATTTCGCGATTTTTGAATAGAATCAGAGACATAGCCTCTACGATTTTTTGAGCACAGTGCCGCGCAACCCTCTGACAGCGCAGGACTTTTTGGCCGTCGATGTCTAATCCACAACTTCAATCGTGCGGCGGGCATAATCTGACAGGAATGCGGCGAGTTCCTCATTCGACAAGACAGCATCTGATTGGCCGTCTTCCGCTTCGCGCGCGGCTGCATTTTCAAGCGCTGTAAGGTCACGGACGCGGCGTGCCGTCTGTTTCCAGGTCCGGATCAACTGATCGGCACGCGCTTGTTCTCCCCGTGCCAGAGCGGCGCGCACGGCCATGAGCACGGCATCCGCGGAGGTCAGATCCTCAATTTCCTCTGTAAGATTCGTGCGCAAGTCGCAGGCACGAAACCCGAACTGCTTCGCCCAGCGAGAATACGTGCCTTGTGATATCCCGAGCCTGGCGCGGATTTCCATCGCCGCCACGCCGTCCTCGGTCAGTTTTTGTGCTTTCGAGATCAGCAAACGGCGTTGCGCGTTGGTCAAAGTGCGAAGATCTGGCATCGGGTGAGCATAAAGACGCGCCGCGATCAGTCGGATTGCAAAAGAAAAGGGCGACCGCGGGGGCCGCCCTGTTAAGTTAAGCCTGGGAGGCTTATTCCGCTGGCGACGGCGCCATATCGGCATCGGCGATACCGTGTGGCTGGCGCGTCCCAGGGACACGAATGTCCTCAACAAGATCCTGGATGTCTTGCGGCGGTGCAGAGGTGACGAGCGATACCCCGATCCCCAGCGCACCGGACACCCACATGAAGACAAAACCGATGCCTTCTGGCGAGACACCGAACCAGTACTGGTCTGGTGTACCGCCGGCGAACTTGAAGTAGACGATGTAGGCAAAGGTCGAGATCAGGCCGAACAGCATGGCGACGATCGCGCCTTCCTTGTTCATCCGCTTCCAGAAAATACCCAGGAAGATTACGGGGAACAGGGACGCTGAGGCGAGGCCGAAGGCAAAGGCTACAACCTGCGCCACGAAGCCGAGTTGCGAGGAGAAGATCCCGAGCAGGCCAGCTGCGACAACAGCCCCGGCAGCCGCACCTCGTGCCACCCTTAGCTCAGTCTTGTCATCCATGTCCTTGAACAGGGTTCTTCGACAGATATCGTGGCTGACCGCTGACGAGATCACCATCAGCAGACCCGCCGCTGTGGACAAGGCTGCGGCCAGACCGCCAGCCACCACAAGCCCGATCACCCAGGCCGGCAATTGCGCAATCTGTGGGTTGGCGAGGACGAAGATATCCCGGTTCGGATTGACTTCATTCTCGATACCATCCGGAGCGTTCGGCCCCCGATACTGCATGATGCCGTCACCATTCTTGTCTTCATATTGAAGCAGACCGGTTTTTTCCCAGGTTTTGTACCAGGTCGGAACCGGCTTACCGCCAGCTGCTTCGATCTCAGCTGCGCGAGTCTCGTAATTCTCTTCATCAGTGATGTAGGTCGCCTCATTGACCGTATCGATGAAGTTGATCCGAGCGAATGCGCCGACTGCCGGAGCGGTCGTGTAGAGCGCCGCGATGAAGATCAGTGCCCAACCCGCCGAGAAGCGAGCCGCCTTGGCGCTTGGTACGGTAAAGAAGCGAATGATGACGTGCGGCAAACCCGCCGTTCCGAACATCAATGCCCCGGTAATCGCAAACACGTCGAACATGGATTTGTTCGTTTGCGTGTATTCCTGGAAGCCGAGATCGGTCACCACTCCGTTGAGCTTGGACAACATCGAAACGTCTTCCCCGACAGCATTGCCGATAAAGCCAAGCTGCGGGACCGGGTTACCTGTAATGATCAGCGACATGAAGATCGCTGGCACCGTATAGGCAAAGATCAGGACGCAATATTGAGCGACCTGTGTATAGGTCACGCCCTTCATCCCGCCGAGCACGGCGTAGAAGAAGACGATGACCATGCCGATGACGATACCGACATTAAAGTCAACGCCGAGGAAGCCAGAAAAGGCCACGCCGACGCCCTTCATCTGTCCCGCGATGTAAGTGAACGAGACGAACAGGGCGCAGATCACCGCAATGATCCGGGCGACATCGGAATAGTAACGGTCACCGACAAAATCCGGGACGGTAAACTTGCCAAACTCGCGCAAGAAAGGCGCAAGCAGAACGGCCAGAAGGACGTATCCACCGGTCCAGCCCATGAGATAGACGGAGCCGCCATATCCGAGGAAAGCAATCAAGCCTGCCATGGACAGGAAGGAGGCCGCAGACATCCAGTCAGCGGCTGTGGCCATGCCATTTACAGTCGGGTGAACATCATGGCCCGCGACGTAGAAATCGTCCGTCGAGCCAGCGCGCGCCCAGATCGCGATACCGATATAGAGCGCAAATGTCGTGATGACGAAAAAGAGGGTCCAGTCCATTGTCTCAGCCCTCCACGCCGTATTTGCGTTCAAGCCGTGCCATGGCAAAGCAGTAATAGAAGATCAAACCGACAAAGACGTAGATTGATCCTTGTTGCGCGAACCAGAAGCCAAGCGGCGCCCCGCCAATCGCGAATTGATCCAGGAAATCCCGGAAGAGAATGCCGGCTCCGTAAGAGACGACAAACCAGATAGCGAGCAGCGTCAGGGTCAGGCGGATAGTGGCCGACCAATAGCCTTTCGCATCGAGTTGAGTTTTGTCGGACACGATGTGGTCCTCCCTGATTATCGTGGACGGTGAGTTTACCGCACAATCAGGTTGCCTCAGGCTGTGGCCTTTGTTTAGGCCGACTTTGGTCTAAGGGTCTTCATTTCGAGAAGCGTCCCGGCTTGCCTGCCGCTCTCTCAGGCCAAACAAGATCAGCAGAGCCGCGATCACGATCCCGCCGAGCAGGTAGATCTCCGAAACGCCGAATCCCGGCGCGAGAATAGCGTTGGCCAGTCGAAAGCTGAAAACCGCGGCCATGAGAATGCCGAGCGCGATCATGAGGTGGTGTTTCATATCTGTGCTTTCGTGCGCTGCCGGACGGCCTCAAGCCTAGCAGACCGTATCTCAACTGACCAATGCGACTTTGGTAGAACGAAGCTGGTGAAGGGTCTGGGGAGATTCAAAAAGAGCAAGCGAGACGGAACCATTGGCCCTCGCCCCAACTTGTCCGTCCGCCTTAATTTCATTTTATTGACATTTCGACTGCCATTAGTACTGTTTCTCCTGGAGGAACAAGATGACACAAATGGCACGACTGGAACTGACCGGAGCGGCTGGCTCGCCTTACACACGCAAGATGCTCGGCGTGCTTAGATACCGGCATATCCCCTACTCTGTTTTCTGGGGCAATGGTAATATTCCGAAAGGCTATCCAGAACCAAAAGTCAGATTGCTTCCCACGTTCTTTTTTCCGGATGGCGAAGACGGCGCTTTGGTTCCGGTCACAGATTCCACGCCCATCATTCGGCGACTTGAGCATGAGCATTCAGGCCGTTCAGTCATCCCCACTGATCCGGTCTTACGCTTCATCAACGACCTTATTGAAGACTACGCGGATGAATG